>JANYAB010000433.1 GCA_025355225.1 Bacteroidota bacterium | reverse complement strand
CACTTGAACTAGCATCTCACCTTGAAGATGCGCCATGGCCCGCAACAAAAGATGAATTAATCGATTATGCTATTCGTTCCGGATCCCCTGTCGAGGTTATTGAGAACCTGCAGGCTCTTGAAGATGATGGTGAGCCCTATGAAAACATTGAAGAGATATGGCCTGATTACCCTACAAAAGATGACTTCTTTTTTAACGAGGACGAATACTAAATTGGCGCCAAATGACAAAAAAACCCTGAAAATTCAGGGTTTTTTTGTTTAATTGTTTTTTGGAATAGTTTTGGTTATGATGTTTAAATAAAACATCTAACTAAAACTATTACATCATGACAAATCTATTGTATATTATTGCTGTCATCCTCTTAATAGGATGGGCGATTGGATTTTTTGCTTATTCGGCAGGCTCGATAATACACATTCTCTTGGTAATTGCCATCGTTGCTTTGCTTTTAGGTGTTATCAGGAGAGCCTGATGAACTGCTTAAGCGATAGCTATTCGGTATCCTGGATAGCTATTGTTTTAGCAAAAATTCGGCAATCGCTATATCTTCCGGAAAAGTGATCTTAATATTCTGGTAGCTGCCGCTAATCAGATTTATATTAACGCCGGTTTGTTCTACTACGCTGGCATCATCGGTAAAGCCGGCAACATAAGGTTGCTGATAAGCTTTTTTTAACTGTGCCGCTTGAAAAGTCTGAGGGGTTTGTATCAGATAAATCTCATCCCGTATTAAACTTATTGATCGGTTATTTTTGATTTGCCGCACCGAGTCGCGACTTTTTATCGCCACAATAGCATTCCCATATTGAATAGCACACTCATAAGACTCGTCAATGATCTCCTTGGTGATCAATGGCCTCACCGCATCATGCACCGCGATTATCGCATCATCTTCTTCAATTAAACTGATACCATTTTTAACGGAGTGAAATCGGGTTTCGCCACCGCTTACCAACTGATGAGGTACATTAAAGTTATGTTCGGCACACAGCTCGTTCCAGTAATCATGAGAATCAGGAGAAAGAACCACTATTATCCGGGGCTGTGCCTGGCAGTTATGAAAAGCATTAATGGTGTGCATTAAAACAGGTATGCCATTAAGCAATAAAAATTGTTTGGGAACAACTGAATGCATTCTGCTACCCGAACCGGCAGCCACAATAATGGCGTAGTATTTCATTTTTTAGGTTATAAATAAACGTGGCATGTAATACGCTGGCAAATTAATCAAAACGTATTACATAGCACATCGCACCTATTTATATAATCAGCATCGCATCGCCATAGCTAAAAAAGCGGTATTTTTCTTTTACAGCTACTTCATAGGCATTCATCACGTGCTCGTAACCACCGAATGCGCTAACCATCATCAATAAAGTAGATTCCGGTGTGTGAAAATTGGTGATCATTGTATTGGCTATGCTGAAATCATATGGAGGAAAAATAAATTTGCTCGTCCAGTCATTGGCAGGTTTCAACGTCTTACTTGCTGATACGGCCGATTCAATGGCACGCATCGATGTTGTTCCCACAGCACATATCCGGCTTTTCCTTTCTATGCCCTTATTTACTATATCTGCTTGCCTTTGCTCAATGATGAACTGTTCTGAATCCATTTTATGTTTGGTCAGATCTTCCACCTCAACCGGGCGAAAAGTACCAAGGCCCACATGGAGGGTAACTTCAGCAAACTCCACACCCTTTAGTTCAAGGCGCTTCATCAGTTCGCGGCTAAAATGCAAACCGGCAGTAGGTGCCGCTACAGCGCCTTCATGCTTGGCAAAAACGGTTTGATAGCGTTCCTTGTCTTCGGCAGTAGCTTTGCGCTTAATATATTTTGGCAGCGGGGTTTCTCCTAAAATCTCCACGTTGCGTCTGAATTCTTCGTCAGTGCCATCAAACAGGAAACGTATAGTACGCCCACGCGATGTTGTATTATCAACTACTTCGGCAATTAACAGGTCATCGTCACCAAAATATAATTTATTGCCAACGCGTATTTTACGGGCAGGATCAACCAGTACATCCCACAACCGAAGTTCCTTGTTTAGTTCCCTCAACAAAAACACTTCAATGGTGGCTCCCGTTTTTTCTTTGTTGCCATACATGCGGGCAGGGAATACCTTGGTATTATTAATGATCATCACATCCTTATCATCAAAATAATCCAATATATCTTTAAATATTTTGTGTTCAATTTTGCCTGAATCTTTGTGTAGTACCATTAAACGCGATTCGTCACGGGTGTTTGCTGGTGAATGTGCTATTAATGAATCGGGTAAATTGAATTTGAATTGAGATAATTTCATGTTAAAAGATATGAATTTTTAGGGCGCAAATGTACGAATCTTTTTGTGGATTTCACTGATTATTTTATTGATTCCATCGATTATTTAAGTTGATTGCACCGATTTCCTTTTAACAAGTAAAATTAAAAATAGTGTGAATTAATTATGTAACTTAACTGGAATATCATAGTCTAAGATTTATTATTATTCGCCGAAACCAAAACAAGTCAGTGTAATCAACTAAATAATCGGTGTAATCATAATCAATAATCGGTGTAATCATAGTCCATGATATTTTTAAAACTCTTCCGCGAAAGCTTTTTGTTTGCCAATGATGCATTAAGGCAAAATAAATTGCGCACTATACTGTCGCTGCTTGGCGTTACTATAGGCATTTTCATCATTATTGCTGTTTTTTCGGCAGTTGACACCTTGCGGAACAACTTGCAGCAAAGTATTAATAAACTAGGAAGCAATAGTGTATATGTTCAAAAATGGCAATGGGGCGGAGGTGAGGATTACCCCTGGTGGAAATATCTGCAGCGTCCGGTACCCAGGTTAAGGGATTTTGAAGAGCTGCAAAAGCGCAGTCAAACTGCAATCGGTATCTCTTATGAGGTCAGCATCGATAACCGAACTATAAAATACAAAAGTAATACGGTGGAAGGCGCGCAGATTGGTGCCGTATCGCAGGATCATAATAAAACATGGAATTTTGATTTTGAAGCCGGACGGTATTTTACTGAAATTGAATCGAGGACCGGTGCGCCAATTGCCATAATCGGGCATGATATTTCTACAAACCTATTCCCGGACGGAAATGCTATTGGAAAACAGATAAAAGTGATGGGAAGAAATGTGACGATAATAGGTGTGTTCGCCAAGGAGGGCAATGATATTTTAGGTATATCGAACGACAAGCAGGTAATGCTCCCATTGAATTTCGCTAAAAACATTATTGATATACAAAACGAACAATATGGCCCTACTATAGTTGTAAAAGGCAAAAAAGGCCTGACAGATGTCGACGTCGAGAGCGAACTTAGGGGGTTAATGCGCTCGATCAGGCGGTTGAGGCCCAATCAGGATGATAACTTTGCCTTAAATAAAACGTCGATAGTTTCGAACCAATTGGACCAGCTGTTTGGGGTTTTAAATAAGGCAGGCTTGTTTATTGGTATATTTTCTATTTTGGTTGGTGGGTTCGGTATAGCTAATATCATGTTTGTATCGGTAAGAGAACGTACAAACATTATAGGTATACAAAAATCACTGGGGGCAAAAAATTATTTCATCCTGCTGCAATTCTTGTTTGAAGCTATTATACTTTGCCTGATGGGGGGCATAATCGGCCTCGGCATGGTGTATTTGGGGACATTATTGGTAAAAATGGCTATTGATATACAGGTTGTACTTGATATTAACAATATAATTATAGGGATCGGTACGTCCGTAGCTATAGGAATAATATCGGGTATAGTTCCTGCTTATTCAGCCTCCAGACTTGATCCTGTGGAGGCGATACGGTCTAACTAATTGGTTGATTGGGTTGATTAAGTGAGTTGTTGATTGAGTTAAGTTTGTAAACTCAACTTGTCTTACCAACTCTATCCCACAATTTTTACAAATAGTAAACCTTCGCGGTGTTTAAAATACACGGATTTATTTACATTTGTTTCGAAAAAAAACTTCCATGTCTGAAACAGCGCAATTAAAAATAGGTGATAAAACTTATGAACTCCCGGTTATTGAGGGTACCGAAGGTGAGAAAGCAATTGATATTTCTAAACTCCGGGATCAAACGGGTTATATTACGCTGGATATCGGGTATAAAAACACAGGGGCAACCAACAGTTCCATTACTTTTCTGGATGGTGAACTGGGCATACTTAAATACCGTGGGTATCCTATAGAGCAGTTAGCGGAAAAATCAAGCTTTATAGAAGTTGCCTATTTGCTTATTTACGGCGATCTACCTACCGAGGAGCAATTGGCAGAATTTCAATCCCATATAAGTCGCCATACTCTTGTACATGAGGATATGAAAAAGTTTTTTGACGGTTTCCCGTCAAAATCCCATCCTATGGGGCAGCTATCATCACTGGTTTGTTCCTTATCTGCATTTTATCCGGAATCATTAAAACCAAATCAAACTGTTGATGAGCTGAACTTAAGCATTATTAAAATGCTTGGTAAAATGGCCACCATCGTATCGTGGATATATAAAAAATCATTGGGGCATCCCTATATATATCCGCAAAACAAATATGATTTCGTGACCAACTTCCTGCACATGACCTTTGGTCAGCGTACCGAAGAAGTGTTTATCGACCCGGTTATTGTGAGTGCCATGAATACGTTGCTTATCCTGCATGCTGATCACGAACAAAACTGCTCAACATCAACAGTTAGGATTGTGGGATCATCTGAATCAAATATATATGCATCAGTATCAGCGGGCATTTCCGCCTTGTGGGGACCGTTGCATGGCGGAGCAAACCAGGCGGTTATCGAAATGCTTGAAAAAATCAAAGAAGATGGTGGGGATACCGATAAATGGATAAATAAAGCGAAGGATAAAAATGATCCTTTCCGTTTGATGGGCTTTGGGCACCGTGTTTATAAAAACTTTGACCCACGCGCCAAGATCATTAAAAAGGCTTGTGATGATATTCTTGAAAAATTAGGTATCGACGACGAAGTACTGAATATTGCCAAAAAATTGGAGGAAGTAGCCTTAAAGGATAAATACTTTGTTGACCGTAAACTTTATCCAAATGTTGATTTCTATTCGGGCATTATTTACCGGGCCCTGGGTTTCCCAACAGATATGTTTACGGTATTGTTCGCCCTGGGCCGACTACCGGGCTGGATAGCGCAATGGAAAGAAATGAAAGAGCATAAGGAACCAATAGGCCGGCCGCGCCAAATCTATGTAGGCGAGGTTAACCGGGACTATGTTGATATAAAGAAGAGATAGTGTTTTTAGTTCGAAAGACCGGAAGACGGAAGGCCCGGAAATTAAACTTACGAGGTGTTCGAGACTTCGTAAGTTTTCAGTGGGCCATATATTTTAACGAACCCTAAGCTAAACGATGAATAATTTACCATTTGATACCGTTGGCCTTAGTGCAGAAGATGTTGACAGGTTTAATGATACTTATGGGACGTTAAAGGCAAAATTCAATATCCAGTTTACCGGCCAAATTGATTTTCGATTAAAAGATTTTGAAGTATTTAAGCAATACCAGGATATCCACGTAAGGGATTCTTACGTAATTAAACAAGCCATCTCCGATTGTTATATACTGTTTATTGAAACCCATTTCAAAACGACAGATGCTAAAAGCAGGATAATTACCGATCATTATGAATATCAAACCTGGGCCCTGGCCTATTTAAAGCAGGATTTCGGCCGGGTAATGATCAGGCCAGAAACACTCACCGACAAAATAATCGAACTGATCCACCCCATCGAATTGGATTTTGCCGAAGACAAGGCATTTAGCGATACTTTTTACGTGCTAATCAGCGATCACCAGAAAGCAGTTGCAGGTATCGACCGTAATTTCAGGAATGCAGTAATGGATATCAGGGAAAATGATTTTGTAATAGAGATCGTAAACCATACCCTGCTAATAGGCAGCCGCAAGCCCATAGCACCCGAAAGGGCCGTTTATCTGGCGGAATTTGTAGTTAGGGTGTGCTCCTTATGCTGATAAAACAATATTTGCATATATTTATAAATCAAATAGCCCACCCAACCCACTGATGCACAATTTCCCATTCGACACTGTAGACCTTGATGCTAACGAAGTACAAACCCTGGAGGATACCTATACTGCACTTAAGGCAAAATTCAGTATTACATTAGCAAATGATGGCGATGCCAACTTAAACAAATTCGAGCTTTTTAATAACAATGGAGCAAAGATAGGCGGCACTTTGTATATTAATCATTCGGACACGGATTGTTACCTTAACTTTGTAAAGAGCAGCTTTTCGTACAGTTATGGAGGGCGCGGAGGTAAAGGTGGTCAAAGTTTTGTTTATGATAAATGCCAGGTTTGGGCATTTGTGGCTTTAAAAAGAGATTTTGGCCGCGTATTAATAAGGAAAGAAACTTTTACCGATAAGGTATTGGAAATAGTCCATCCAATTGAACTTAAGTTCAAAGACGATAAGGTTTTTAGTCAGTATTTTTACGTTGTTGCTAACGACAGCGAAAAAGCCAAAGCGGCGATGACACCAGATTTCAGAGATCTCCTGGCTAACCTGATGTATAAAGACTTTGTAATTGAAATAATAGGCGACACTTTAGTGATCCGCAACAATCAGCCAATCAATCCCGAAGAAACTGTTTACATGGCAGAGCTGGCAAGTAAAATCGCCTCGCTCCAATAAATGCGATAGGTTATACCGTTGTTGTATGCCTGTCGACCGTATGTATATTGGTATTGGCGTAATCATTCTCAACCAATCCGTCACGCATTCGTACAATACGGTGGGCATGCAGGGCAATGTCTTCTTCGTGTGTCACTAAAATAATGGTGTTGCCTTTGGCATGAATATCTTCAATTAATCCCATTATTTCGATGGATGTTTTGGTATCCAGGTTACCGGTTGGCTCATCAGCTAATATGATGGATGGATTGTTGATCAGTGCACGCGCTACAGCTACGCGCTGGCGCTGCCCGCCCGAAAGCTCGTTGGGCTTATGATCTATACGATTACCCAAACCTACGTTTTCAAGGGTTTGTTTGGCGCGTTCCAGTCTTATTTCTTTATTAACACCAGCATAAACCAATGGCAATGCCACATTATCAAGGGCTGTATTACGGGGCAATAAGTTAAACGTTTGGAATACAAAACCGATCTCCGTATTCCTCACTTCGGCCAATTCATTGTCGGTCATATGGCTCACATTGATGCCGTTGAGTATGTATTCGCCTTTTGTCGGTGTATCCAGGCACCCCAAAATATTCATCAGGGTTGATTTACCCGAGCCCGAAGGCCCCATCAATGCCACAAATTCGCCTTTATTGATTGTTAACGTAACAGATTTAAGGGCATGTATTATTTCAGTACCGATTACATATTTACGTCCGATATCCTTAAGCGTTATAAGTGGCTCCATATTTTTCTTAGTTGGACTGTGGTGGTGGGGTAAATGTTACAGGAAATGAAAATTCTAAATTCGAAATACTAAATTCTAAACTATAAATCCGAAATCGAAATTCCGAAATTCGAAACTTAACCACTATCCAATCACTTTTGCTACCAAAAAGTAATTATCATCATGTTTTGGTGCATTTTGCAAGGCTTCTTCATGAGTGATCTCATGTTTCACAACGTCCTCGCGCAAAACATTTATTTCATCGGTCATATAAACAAGAGGTTCAACACCTGTTGTATCGATCTCGTTAAGCTTATCCATAAAGCCAAGTATCTTGTTCATATCGCCTATCATCTTTTCAGTTTCGTCTTCTGCAAGTTCCAGTCTTGCCAAATGCGCTATCTTATCTACAGTATCTTTATCGATAATCATGTTCCACTAATTTCTTCTTAATAACATTATAAACCTCGTCCTTTAGTGCGTCCGCGTCATCAACGCTCCTGCCGGTTGTTTCAATGGGATTGTGTACAAATATATTACAAATCCCCGGCCGGCTGCCATATTTACTTCCGGTATCCAGCATTACCTTCCAGGTGTCCAATGAAGTTATGGGCAAAATAGGAATTTTTAATTCAATAGCCAGCCGGAAAGGGCCATTTTTAAACTCTTGTAAAGGGGGTGGATAGTCTTTCGAGATAGTGCCTTCGGGAAATATAACTACACTCATCCCATTTTCCAATCGTTCGCCTGCATACTTAAATGCTTTGTAAGATGATATTTTGCTTTCGCGATTAACCGGTATATCAATCGTTCTGAAAAATATGCCTAATAATGGGTTATTCAGCAATTCGTGCTTGCCCATAAAACAAAAATTGTTTTTTAAAAGCAAACTAACCGACATAATATCCAGGTTTGAAGTATGATTGGGGCATATAATATAGGTGCGCGACCAATCAACCGGTTGTTCCATTGTTACCCGATAAAATATTCCCGATATGGTCGAACTAAAAAAAGCGCACATCTTTCTCAGCACATTGAACATAGGGTAGCGCGATGGCTTACGCGATGCGAAATAAATAAAGGGATAAAGAATGTAAAAAATAAAGGCAACGCTATATCTGTAAAACAAACGATGGGCTTTTTTAAGGGTTAGTTTCATCGTACCTAAAATTATTAAAAAATGCAGATTATTATGCCGGCCCTCTTTTAAGTCCGGTCATTCTTCAAGTTTCTGATGAATGATTCTGTACACTTCTTCTCTTAAATTGTCGGTATCGGCTATTGTTAAATGAGCTGTTTCAATGGGCATGTGGACAAATATATTGCAAATGCCGGGTTTGCTGCCAAATTTTGTTCCGGTGTCCCATAATATTTCCCACGTATTTAACACGGTGACAGGCACTACCGGTATTTTCGATTCGATAGCGAGCCTGAAAGGACCATTTTTAAACGAGTGCAATTTCGGCGGATAATCATCCGCTATCTTTCCTTCAGGAAACAGGATCATGGTAATTCCGGCTTCCAGGTTTTCTTTTGCTTTTTTAAATGCCCTGAACGAGGACATTTTACTTTCGCGGTTAACCGGTATATCAACAGTTCGGAAAAACAAGCTGGTTACAATGCCCTCGGTAAGCTCTTCTTTTCCCATAAAACTGCAATTGCTTTTTAACAATAAGCACATGGCCGAAATATCCAGGTTTGAGGTATGATTGGGGCAAATGATATAAGTTTTTGTGCGATCAAAAGGCGCTTCGTAAGTAAACCGGTAAAAAATACCCGCAAATGCCGAACTTAATAACGCCCATGCCCGGCGCAGCTTAACCATATATTTATAACGGGTCGGTTTGCGCGAAAAGTAATAAAGCGCCGGGTACATCAAAAAATAGAAAAAAGTAACACTGATCGCATAGAAATAAATGTGCGCTTTCTTCAATATCAATTTCATCGTTATCAAAAATATAAAAAATCCTTACTTTCGCCCCTATGGAAACTGTTGTTAGTGGAATACGTTCCACTGGAAAACTGCATTTAGGGAATTATTACGGGGCTGTCCAAAACTTCGTAAAAATGCAGCACGAATATAATTGCTACTTTTTTATTGCCGACCTACACTCGCTGACCACCCACCCTACCCCTGCCGACTTGCACGGAAATGTAAAACAGGTGTTGGTAGAATACCTGGCTGCCGGCCTCGACCCGGAAAAAGCGACCATTTATGTGCAATCAGATGTGCCCGAAGTAGCCGAATTGTATTTGTATTTGAATATGAACGCCTACGTGGGCGAATTGGAGCGCAGCACCTCATTTAAAGATAAGATACGTGCGCAGCCTGATAACGTAAACGCGGGCCTGCTTACCTACCCTGTTTTAATGGCCGCCGATATCATTATTCATAAGGCTATCAAGGTGCCTGTCGGCAAGGACCAGGAACAGCATCTTGAAATGTCGCGCACGTTTGCTAACCGGTTTAATCGTTTATATAACTGCGATTTTTTCCCCGAGCCCTACGCTTTTAATTTCAGTGATAATTTGGTAAAGATACCCGGACTTGATGGTAAGGGCAAAATGGGGAAATCCGAAGCCGAAGGAAATGCGGTTTTTTTATCGGATACTCCCGAAGTGATCCGCAAAAAAGTAATGCGTGCGGTAACCGACAGCGGCCCCACAACAGAAAATCAACAAAAACCAGAAGAAATTCAAAACCTGTTCGACCTGATGAAAGTAGTTTCGACTACTGACACCTACGAACATTTTGATAAGCTATATAATAACTGCCAGGTTCGTTACGGCGATCTAAAAAAACAACTGGCAGAGGATATGATCATAGCCACCGCCCCCATACGCGATAAAATAAATGCTATTGCCAATGACGCCCCTTATTTAAGGCAGGTAGCCAGGCACGGGGCCATAAAAGCCCGCGAAAGTGCTTCAAAAACTATTCGCGAAATACGGGAGATAATAGGATTCAGGAGTTTTTAATAGGTTCATTTTGTCTGAACCAGAATTTACTGAATTAATGAATTTGCATAATTCCGGCAATTCTGTAAATTAGGAAAATTCTGATTCAGACAAAAACAAAAAACGGATGCACATTGCTATTGTAGGAAATATAGGCGCGGGGAAAACCACGCTCACCGAGTTGCTTGCCAAAAACTATGGATGGGATCCGTTGTACGAGGTTGTGGATAATAATCCTTACCTGGAGGATTTTTACAGCGATATGAAACGTTGGAGTTTCAATCTGCAGATCTACTTTTTGAACAGTCGTTTCAAGCAGATGATCGATATTCAAAAAAGCACGCAAAATATTATACAGGACCGTACCATATACGAAGACGCGTATATTTTTGCCGAAAACCTGCACGATATGGGCCTGATGACCACCCGTGACTACGAAAACTACCAGGCTATTTTTGATAATATTACAGCCTTTATAAAACCGCCCGACCTTTTGGTTTATTTAAAAGCATCTGTGCCTACGCTCGTAAATAACATTCAACGCCGGGGCAGGGAATACGAAATTGGTATCCGGCTGGATTATTTGTCTAAACTGAACGATAAATACCAAAAGTGGATCAGCAATTATAAGCTTGGCAAACTTTTGATCCTGGATAAGGACAAGCTTGATTTCGCCAACAATACTGAAGATATGGCTACCATAGTTCAGATGATTGAACGGGAGATACACGGGCTGTTTTAGCGCCCTTGTTGGTGTTGTCACCAACAAGTACCGGCCGATCTTAGTAACTGTCCTCTTTTCAGGGCGTTCCATTTTAAAATGTGGAACACTTTGGAACGGTATCAATAGTTAAATTTATTAACCTTCAAATAAAGGTTAAATGTTGAACGTATTACGTTATACGCCTGCAACAACGCGATATCCTAACATAAAACGTACAACGTCAAACGTACAACCAAAATGAATACACTCGGCATCATCCCCGCCCGCTACGCCTCTACCCGCTTCCCCGGTAAACCATTGGCAGATATTGCCGGCAAAAGCATGATACAGCGGGTATATGAGCAGGCCAAAAAGTGTGTCCATTTATCAGAAGTTATAGTCGCTACTGATGATGAGCGCATATTTGACCATGTAATTGAGTTTGGCGGCATCGCTGAAATGACATCCCCAAATCACCAGAGCGGTACCGATCGTTGTGCTGAAGTGATGCTAAATCACGCGGAATACGATGTGATCATCAACATACAAGGGGATGAGCCCTATATCGATCCGGAGCAGATCAGTAAACTCACCTACTGTCTTAATGATCCCGGTACACAGATCGCTACCTTAATAAAAAAAGTTAAAACCGAACAGGAACTGTGCAATACCAATACGCCTAAAGTCATTATCAATAAATTTTCAGAAGCCATCTATTTTTCACGCTCGCCCCTGCCGCATATCCGCGGACAGGAACCGCAAAACTGGCTTCAGCATTTTACCTTTTACAAACATATCGGCATTTATGGTTACCGGGCCGCTATTTTACAGCAGATCACCAAATTGCCTGTATCTCCATTAGAAAAGGCAGAAAGCCTTGAACAGTTGCGCTGGATAGAAAATGGCTACAAAATTAAAGCAGCTGAAACGGAACTGGAGACTTATGCAATTGATACGCCGGAGGATTTAGCTAATTTGAAAATGTAAGAATTTGATGATTCCCGTTAGCAGATGAGCTTCGGGCAAAATTGTCTGAACTAAGATTCTTAGGATTAAAAGATTTCTATGATTATAATGAACCCCGACCATCAAGCTTACGACAAAGTCATGAGTAAACAGCCCAATTAATCCTCGCTAAATACTCCAAAACAGCATAAGTTGGGGCGGGTGTATTTTTTTCCTAAGGTTGCAGAAATAAACTTTGTAAAATATTATCGCAAAACATAAATTTAAATACGGTAGTTGTTTATGGATTATAAATTGCAGGAGGAATAAATGATAAAAGGATTTGCAATTGGACTCATTATTACCTTCCTCGGATTGGAACGTGCACAAGCTCAGTACACTGTGGATACGGTATCCATCCCCTCTGGCAATTTAACATTAAAAGGTTTATTGTGGCGACCGTCGGGCCATGGTCGTTTTCCGACTGTTATTTTTTGTCATGGAAGCTACGAAAGTAACGATACCATACACAATCCTATGCAGGAAGCATCTATAGTGGGATCGGTGTTTGCAAAAAAAGGTTACATTTTTCTTGTTGTTTTTCGCAGGGGCGTTGGTCTTTCAAAGGGACAGGGGCAGAACAGCGCAGATCTGATGAATATTGGATTTAAAAAAAAAGGACAACAAGAACGTAACAAAATACAACTTCACCAGCTTGAAACAGATCAATTGCACGATATGATTTCGGGGCTTACCTTTTTGAGAAAAAGACAGGATGTAGATATTAATCGCATTGCGGTAATCGGTCACTCCTTTGGGGGGTCACTCGCTCTAATTCTTTCAGAGCATGATCCCAATATTAAAGCTTTAGTTATTTTTGCCGCCGCGGGATTCAGCTGGGATCGATCTTCAGAGCTCCGTAAACGTTTAATCAGTTCTGTTAAAAACATAAATGCGCCTATCCTAATAATACATGCTCAAAATGATTACTCCATAAATCCAGGAAATGCACTTGATAGTGCGATGAATGAACTGCATAAGCCCCACGTATTTAGGATATACCCAAAGTTTGGAAAATCACTAAATGAAGGACACAATCTGATCTTTCTAAACATTGAGAACTGGGAATCAGACGTTTTTAATTTTCTTGATGAACATCTACAGCGTTGACCTTCATATTAGCCGGGATGTTCAGCATGTTTTAAAACAGGTTAATCTGTAATAAATAAGTGTAAGTGGACAGCCTCTCGACCTTCAAACCTTCGAACATTAAAAAACCTCATCTTCCCAACTTTCCATCATTAAAACTTTTCAACATTCAACAATTCTGAAAACCTTTTCAACAATTGTGAATCTCAGTACCCAAACCCTGAAAATTATCTTACTTTTGTATCCCGTACACAAACAATTGGTGCAGGCATAAAAACCGGCGCTAAATACACAAAACATCATGACCAAATATATTTTTGTTACGGGCGGCGTTACTTCGTCGTTGGGAAAAGGTATTATATCTGCCTCCTTAGCCAAGCTTCTTCAATCGCGCGGGTTCCGCGTAACGATACAAAAATTCGACCCTTATATAAATATCGATCCGGGTACGTTGAACCCGTACGAACATGGCGAATGTTATGTTACCGAAGATGGCGCCGAAACCGACCTTGACCTTGGTCATTATGAGCGTTTTTTGAATACGCCTACCTCGCAGGCAAATAACATTACCACCGGCCGCATATACCAGAATGTGATCAACCTGGAACGTGAGGGCGCTTTTTTGGGAAAAACTGTACAGGTTGTTCCGCACATTACGGACGAGATAAAAAGAAACATCCGCCTGCTGGGCGAAAGCGGGAATTACGATATTGTGATCACTGAATTAGGCGGTACTGTAGGCGACATCGAATCACTGCCCTATATAGAAGCGGTGCGTCAGTTCAGGTGGGAAATTGGTTCGGGCAATTCTGTTGTTATTCATTTAACGCTCATCCCCTTTTTGGCGGCTGCCGGCGAGTTAAAGACCAAACCAACCCAGCACTCCGTAAAAATGCTGTTGGAATATGGTATCCAGCCAGATATTTTGGTGTGCCGTACCGAACATCACCTTAACCAGGATATCCGCAAAAAAATAGCGCTTTTCTGCAATGTGAATATCAACGCTGTTATTGAATCGATAGATGCGTCGACGATTTATGATGTTCCCCTGCTGATGCTGAAGGAGCAACTGGATAAAACAGTGCTGACCAAGTTAAAGCTGTCCCATAAAAATGAACCCGACCTTGAAAACTGGAAGGACTTTTTGGGAAGACTAAAAAACCCGACTTCCGAAGTGCGGATAGGCCTGGTAGGTAAATATGTTGAATTACCGGATGCTTATAAATCGATCAGCGAATCGTTTATACATGCTGGTTCGAGAAACGAATGTAAAGTAAAGGTGGAATATATCCCTTCGGAGATGCTAACTCCCGAAAATGCTGTCGAGCGTTTAAAAGGTCTGCATGGGGTATTGGTTGCCCCGGGCTTTGGCGAGCGTGGTTTTGAGGGCAAAATTGAGGCGATACGTTATGTTCGCGAAAATAATATCCCATTTTTTGGCATTTGCCTCGGTATGCAATGCGCTGTAGTGGAGTTTGGCCGTAATGTTTTGGGATTAAAAGACGCGAGCAGCACAGAAATGAATGCTGATACCGCCCACCCTGTGATCGCCATGATGGAAGAGCAAAAGAATATTAAAAACAAAGGCGGCACCATGCGTTTGGGCGCTTATGCATGCGACCTGAAAAAGGGAAGCAAGGCAGCAGCTATATATGGTAAAACCCATATTACCGAAAGACACCGCCACCGCTACGAGTTTAATAATGAGTACCTTAAACAGTATGAAGAGGCGGGCTTAATACCATCGGGCATCAATCCTGATAATAACCTGGTGGAGCTGATCGAGCTAAAACACCACCCATTTTTTATCGGCGGACAATTTCACCCCGAATTAAAATCAACAGTTGCTAATCCTCACCCACTTTTTGTTAACTTTGTCGCCGCTTCGCTGGCATATGCCCGCAGGAAGTAAATAAAAGCACGATACACTGAGAAATGGATAAGAATACATACACAGGATTTTTCCTGATCGTTTTAATTATGCTGGGGTCTTTTTACTTGTTGAAACCCTCAGACGCCGATATTAAGAAAGAAAAGCTAAAACAGCACCAGGATTCCCTTAAAAAAGTCTCCGCGACAATAGCTCCAGCAAATTCTGCAAAATTTGATACCACCAAAAAAATAGCAGTAACCGATTCGGCTGTTTTAAAAACACCGTTTGGTGCAGCTACTTTAGGCAGCGAAAAACTGATTACCCTTGAAAACAAGGAGCTTCGCATAAAATTGAGCACCCATGGCGGCCGGGTTTATTCTATTGAGTTAAAAAACTTTAAAACATTTGATAAAAAGCCATTGGTGTTATTTGATGGCGATAAAAATCATTTCGGTTTAGTTTTTAATGCTTCGGGTAAAAACATCAATACAGATCAGCTTTATTTTACGCCAAACGCGTCGGGCCTTTCAGTTGCAGAGAAAGACTCCGCCTCGGTTACCATGCGCTTAAATTATAGCGCTACACAATACATTGATTATGTGTATTCGTTAAAAGGTACCGGCTTTAAGTTGGGGCTAACCATAAAACCGACCGGACTGGATAATATAATTGCCAATGGCAGTAATTTCAACCTGGATTGGGAATCGAGCGTTCATAAACTGGAAATGAGTATGATCCAGGAGCGTCAGTATTCGGCCATTTATTACAACAATGCGGATGGCGACAATGACGATATAGGTTTAAGAAAAGATGAAACAAAAGAATTTCCCAATGTTAAAACCCAATGGGTATCCTTTAAACAGCATTTCTTTTCCAGCGTATTGGTTAGCAATCAAGGCTTTAACAAAGCCAGCTTGGATGTAAGTACGGATACCAGCAATCATGCCGACATTAAACAAATGAAGGCCAACCTGGTGCTGAACCGGAATACGGATGGTACTTTTCCATTGCTGTTTTATTACGGTCCTAACCAAACGAACATACTTAAGGCGCAAGGTTACGATCTCCAGAAACAAATTGATATGGGATGGGGTCCGTTAAAATACATTAACAGGGTGGCTGTTTTACCTGTGTTTAATTTCCTGAATCAGTTTGGCTGGAACTATGGTATTATCATCCTGGCATTAACCATTATATTGAAGCTGGTACTATCGCCGCTTACGTACAAATCTTATCTTTCAATGGCTAAAATGAGAATATTAAAGCCCGAGATGGATGAGATAAAAGGCAAGGTTGGCGATGATAACCCTACCCTTTTACAGCAGGAATACTTAAAGTTATATAAAAAAGCGGGCGTAAATCCATTAGGAGGCTGTTTACCGCTATTAATACAAATGCCTATTGTGATCGCGTTCTTCCGGTTTTTCCCTAACCTTTTTGAACTGCGCGGACAAAGCTTTTTGTGGATGCATGATCTGTCGACCTATGATTCTATCATCACATTTCCGCATCTCCCGCTTATAGGCGATCACCTTAGTTTGATGTGTTTACTGATGACTATTTCGACTTTGATCTATACTTATTTTAATAACCAGATATCGGGCGCCACCGGACAAATGAAATATATCGGGTACATTACCCCGATTATATTCCTTGGCGCTCTGAATGATTATCCTGCAGGTTTGAATTATTATTACTTTTTGGCCAACATGCTTACCTTCCTGCAGCAATACCTGATCAAGCTGATGGTGGATGATAAAAAGATCCACGCCCAGATTCAGGAGAACAAAAAGAAACCCGAAGAAAAGAAAAAGAAATCAGGTTTCGCTGCAAAAATGGAAGACATGATGCGTCAGCAGCAACAGGTACAGGGGAAGAAGAAATAGATTTTTTAGTCCATAGACGATAGTTGATAGATCATAGTATTAATTATGGTCTATTTTTCGTTAGCTATAATCTATGGACTATAGGCTATTGACCATGGACCAAAAAATCAACAAATCGACTAAAATAATTAGCAAAAAATACTACATTTGATACATGTATGCAATTGTTGATATCGAGACTACGGGCGGGCATGCAAATGCAAATGGGATAACTGAAGTTGCCATTTGTATACATGATGGTAAAAAAGTAATTAAGCGTTTTAGTACGCTGGTTAACCCCGGCAGGGATATCCCTATATATATTCGTGCCTTAACGGGCATCACCAACGAAATGGTGCATGATGCCCCTCCTTTCGAGGATGTGGCAGCTGATATTTACCATCTGCTGCATGGTAAAATATTTGTGGCCCATAATGTCAATTTCGATTTTTCATTTATACGTTATCACCTGGCTGTTGCAGGATATGATCTGCAGTGCAATAAATTGTGTACAGTTAGGCTTGGGCGAAAAATAATGCCGGGGCTTCCATCCTACAGCCTGGGTAAATTGTGCAGGCACCTGGGGATTGATAATGAAAGCCGTCACCGCGCTGCCGGAGATGCGGAGGCCACAGCCCAATTATTTTCGCTATTACTTCAAAATGACTCCGGGAATCATATCGTGGAGGCCCTGAAACAGCGGTCAAAAGATCAGGTGCTACCTGCTAACCTGCCAAAAGCAGATATAGACCGGCTCCCCTTTTCGCCCGGAGTTTATTATTTTCATGATGAAAAAGGGAAAGTGATTTATGTAGGCAAAGCCAGGAATGTAAAAAAACGGGTGTGCAGTCATTTCACGGGTAATAATCCCGGTCAGCAACGGCAGGAGTTCCTACGCAATATTCACCATGTAACTTACCAGGATTGCGGTACCGAACTTATCGCTTTTGTATTGGAAGCGGTTGAGATCAAACGGCTATGGCCGAAGTATAACCGTTCGCTTAAACGATTTGAACATGCTTATGGTTTATACGCCTTTGAGGACCAACGCGGCTACCTGCGGCTGGCTGTTGATAAACGGGGTAAACTTTCTTCTCCAATATATACCTGCAACTCCCTGTTAGACGGGCGCAACCTGCTTCTACGATTGATCGACACTTTTGAACTTTGCCCCAAACTGTGTTTTATACAAAACAATAACGAGCCTTGCACCGGTGTAAACCAGCATTTATGCGCCTGCGAAGGTTATGAAACGCCCGAAGAATACAATAAAAAAGTTAACCATGCCATTGACGAACTGAAACAGGCCCTACCCACCTTTGCCATCCGTGATGAGGGCCGTAAAACCGATGAGCACAGCTGTATACTCATAGAAAAGGGACAGTTTTATGGCATGGGCTATATTTCCCATTACTTTGAGGCTGATAACCTGGATCAGCTTAAAAACTATTTGACGCCTTATCCCAGCAATGACTATATCAGGAACATGGTGGCTAATTATGCGGTGAAATTTCCGGAGCGGACCTTAGTGTTTGGATAGTGACCCGGAAAAACTTACGAAGTTTTAAAAACTTCGATTTCTAAGGTTATTTTTTTCCCGTCAGCGGATAAGCTTCGGGCGAAATCGGGCAAAACAACGGTGGCCCTGAGCGTGGGAAGGGGCATAGCAATACTTGCTGAAGCGGAGGCCCGAGCGAACGAAAGTGGGGCAAGATTTTGCAGCCCGTGGTTTTGCCTGATTTGCGGCGCAAAGGCCCAGTGCGCAAAGAAGCCTATCTGGTCACAAGCGCTTTTGGTTACTTTTGGCGCCCCAAAAGTGACTAAGCCCCGCGGCTATGAGCGGAACGATGATCAATTTTAGTACAATCTCGACCGCGTTCGTTCAGCGTTGTGAGGATCGGTAAATTGGTTTATGAAAGCCTGTTTCTATACTCCGCCAGCAGAACAGCTTCGGGCGAAATTGTCTGAACCATGATTGCCAGGATTAAAGGCAAGTTTGTTCAAATTATCCCCGCCTTTTCCAATTCCAACTGCATAGCTTGCTGAACCTTTAAAGCCTCCGCCCTTGCTGCTTCAGCAAAATCTTCGCCGTTGGAGGCATAGATAATAGAACGTGAAGCATTTACGACAAGCCCGCAATCCCTGTTCATACCATAGCGGCAAACTTCTTCGAGGTTACCGCCTTGCGCACCTACACCCGGTACAAGTAAAAAATGATCGGGTGCTATTTTACGTATGTCGGCAAATTCAAGGCTCTTGGTGGCTCCAACTACATACATAATACGGTCGGCGCCGGCCCAGGTATTGGCTTTTTTTATCACCGTCTCATAAAGATAGCCATGGTCTGTATGAAGATACTGGAAATCCTCGCTGCCTGCCGATGAAGTGAGCGCCAAAATAATCACCCATTTACCGGGATAGGCCAGGTAAGAATCTACAGTATCGTGACCCATGTACGGAGATACAGTAATAGCATCAAAACTCATACCTGAGGCCGCAGCATCAAAAAAAGTTTTGGCGTACATCTCCGAAGTATTTCCTATATCACCACGTTTGGCATCGATGATACTTAAGCAATCATCCGGTAAATAGTTACAGGTAGCTATCAGGCTTTGCAAACCTTTTACCCCACGGCTCTCGTAAAAAGCAGCATTAGGCTTATAGGCGATACAAAGGTCGCGGGTAGCATCAATTATTTGTTTATTAAATTCAAAAACGGGATCTTGGTATTGTTTTAAAAACGGGGGTATCTTTTCGATATCCGTATCAAGCCCTACACATAAAAATGATTTTTTTTGTTTAATTTGCTGAATTAATTGCTGGCGCGGGATCATGGGCGGGCTTTGTTTGTTTTCGATGCCCAAAAAAACTAAAAAATAACCTAAGTGTTACCCTAATAAAACATATTTTTTCAAAGTTTTGAAATACAAAATTAATTGAGTATTATTGCAGCGTTATCCTTTGAATTTTTCTTGCACTAAAGAAACAATTTAAAATTCCGCTTTATTCATTAATTTTTAAATGTTGCGTAAGCAAAATTGCAAGTTAATTTTCTCTCAAATAAAATATTCCTTTTGAACTATTATTTATATCATGTCTGATACAACCGAATTGAACGACAAACTCGTTTCTGAGTTGCGCGAAATGGCTAAAAGTTTAGGTGTTTCTGAAGCTGATGAGCTAAGAAAGCCCCAGCTTATAAGCAAAATTATTGAACAAAATCAATTAATTGAAGCCGCCCGTGCGCAAAAAAGTGCAGTCGAAACTAACTATGCTGAAATCCAAACAGCCCCGGTTGAGGCTGTCGCAGAGAGCGGCGAAAGAACCCGCAAAAGAATCCGCGTTATTAAACCCAATAAAAACGAGCCCCGGATAGAAGTTCCTTTGGATGATACCAATTTGTTCGATCTGCAGGATGATGAACCCCAGCAGGAAGAACCGGAAAGCCCGGAAGCAGATACAGAAAAAGCTGCCCCTGCTGAATTCTCAGGCGAACAACGCGGAGAATCCGTTACCCGGTCTGAAGATGCGGTTGCCGAAACCCGTCCTCAAAAATTTGATCGTCGCGTTAATAACAATCCTAATCAGCAAAAAAATCAGGAAGCTCCGATAAATCTTGATTTCGACAACGTAATTGTAAACGAAGGTGTGCTGGAGATAATGCCTGATGGTTACGGTTTTTTACGCTCATCAGATTATAACTATCTTACTTCTCCCGACGATATTTATGTATCGCAATCACAAATAAAATTGTTCGGCCTCAAAACCGGCGATACCGTACGCGGAAGCATACGCCCGCCAAAAGAAGGCGAAAAGTACTTTCCCCTGGTACGGGTAGAAGCCATAAATGGCCGTGTGCCGGCCGAGGTACGTGACCGTGTTCCGTTTGATCACTTAACACCGCTTTTCCCGTCCGAAAGATTAGGCCTTTTTACAGATGCAGGCAATTACTCTACCCGCATCATGGACCTCTTCTCGCCTATCGGCAAGGGACAGCGTGGTTTAATTGTGGCTCAGCCAAAAACGGGTAAAACCATGTTGTTAAAAGATGTGGCCAATGCTATAGCGAAGAATCATCCGGAAGTTTACCTGATCATCCTGCTAATTGACGAACGCCCCGAAGAGGTAACCGATATGGCCCGCAGCGTACGTGCCGAGGTGGTATCATCAACTTTTGACGAACCTGCAGAGCGTCACGTAAAAATTGCCAATATAGTATTGGAAAAAGCCAAGCGTATGGTTGAATGCGGGCACGACGTGGTGATCCTGTTAGATTCTATTACCCGCCTGGCCCGTGCTTATAATACAGTTGCCCCTGCATCCGGTAAAATACTTTCAGGTGGTGTTGATGCCAATGCATTGCACAAACCTAAACGCTTTTTTGGAGCTGCACGTAATATTGAGGATGGTGGTTCGTTAACCATTATTGCAACGGCATTGACAGAAACAGGCTCAAAAATGGATGAAGTTATTTTTGAAGAGTTTAAAGGTACGGGTAACATGGAATTACAATTAGACCGTAAATTATCCAATAAACGGATATTCCCGGCTATTGACATAACCGCATCGAGTACTCGTCGTGATGATTTGTTGCTGGATAAGGATACTTTACAACGTGTTTGGATACTACGCAATCATTTGGCTGATATGAACTCGCAGGAAGCGATGGAATTTTTGCAAAGCCAGATAAGAGGTACTAAAACAAATGAAGAGTTCTTAATCTCAATGAATTCTTAATATTTTTGGAGTTATGATTTATAAGATTTCTTGTAAATCATAATTACTTAATATAACTTGAATACCTTCACGCCGAAATGAACAAGCGTATAAGTAAACACCTTCCTAATGCCATCACCTGTGCTAACTTGTTTAGCGGCTGCATTGGGATAGTGTTTGCTTTCCAGGGTAATCTCATATTTGCGGCTTACGCGCTTTTCCTGGCTGCCATCTTTGATTTTTTTGACGGATTTGCTTCGCGGGTACTGCAATCATTTTCCGGCATTGGCAAAGACCTTGATTCACTGGCTGATATGGTAAGCTTTGGTTTATTGCCTTCAGTCGTCATGTATGAACTGTTTTTACAGTCGCCGCAAATACCTAAAGTAAGCTCCTGGTTAAATTTCATTGCGTTCCTGATATCTGTTTTTTCAGCGCTGAGATTAGCTAAATTTAATAATGACACCAGGCAAGCCGATATTTTTATAGGTTTACCAACGCCGGCAAACGCAATACTAATAGCGTCATTACCATTTATTTTAGAGCGTCACCCCAGCTTTTCACCTTATATTTTAAATCCGTACGCCCTTGGAGCTTTTGTGGTGGTTATGTGTATGTTGCTGGTGGCCGAGATACCATTGATGTCGCTAAAATTTAAGAGCAGCGACTTTAATAAAAACATTTATCGTTATTTATTCCTGATGTTTTCGGCAATATTGATACTATTTTTTAAATTTGCCGCTGTTCCGGTGGTTATATTTATGTATATAACCCTATCCATCATTCAATTCAAATTTTCTAATGATAAAATTTCAGGCTGAAATAGACGTAATGCCCAAAAAAGAGATACTTGATCCACAAGGAAAAGCAGTAACCGGAAGTATGAAAAACCTGGGGCTATCCGAAATACACAATGTTCGCATTGGCAAGCACATTACCCTTGAAATTGAAGCTGACAATGAAGAGACGGCAAATGCCAAAGTTGATCTGGCCTGCAAAAACCTGTTAGCCAACCTTATAATGGAAAGCTATAGTTTTAAAATCCAAAAAGTTTAAAGTTCAGCTTCTTTTTCGGCCTTGATACGGACAAGAGCTTTCAAATTAGCATCAATAATTTCTTTAGCCTCATTAAATTTTGCCGATATTAAAGCTGGATCATCCGCTCCTGCTTTACAAAGTAATTCAACATCCTGCAATAATGCCTGGGCTGTTAACATACCGAAAAAACCCATAGATGGTTTTAGTTTATGAGATGCTGAAGCGGCGGTAACCCAATCCTGTGTTTTTATTGATTCATCTATACTTTGCAACAATTCAGGCGATTGCTGCAAAAGCATATCAATTGATTCTATGATAAACTCATTACTGCCGTCGGCAATTTCGTACAAAAATGAAAGGTCAAGATCCTGATCGGATGAATTATCTGGCATATTAGGATTATAATCTTTCAAAATTATACTTTTTTTACGATCAAGTTGTCTTTAAGTTCATTTTTAAGCTGAAAAATACTTTTATTAAATACCGGATGAATAAAATCAGGTGCAATTTCAACCAACGGTTCCAAAGTAAACCTGCGCTTATGTAATTCAGGATGAGGAATATTCAAGTCTGGTGTGGTAATAATAGCTGAACCATAAAACAAAATATCTATATCAATAATTCGCGATCCCCATTTTTCCATTCTTTTTCTTCCTAAAACACTTTCAATATTCAGTATTTTTTCAAGTATCACCTGTGGGGTCAACGTTGTTTTTAGCTGTATTACCTGGTTCAGATAATCAGGCGCATCACTTTTACCCCACGATTGTGTTTCAAATACAGAAGACATTTTTACAACCGGGGCAATTTCGGTTTCAATATGCTTTATTGCCTTCTGTAAATACAGTTGCCTGTCGCCTAAGTTGCTGCCTAATAACAAAAAAACATCAATCATTGTTGTAACAAATATTATGGATAAAGCTCTTAATATTATACCTATTGAATTGCTAAGTTTGCATAGATAAAGATTTATAACATTTAATGAAACAATTCTTCAAATTTGTTTTCGCCACGATGGTGGGAATTATATTAAGCAGCATTATCCTCCTTG
>JANYAB010000795.1 GCA_025355225.1 Bacteroidota bacterium | reverse complement strand
TTTATCGCATTTTCCTGGCCTGGTTAGCCCTCGCTCCTTACTGCATTTATAAAAGCAAACTTAAAATTGGTTATCATGAATTATTAATAGCATTGCTTGGCGGTTTAGTTTTCGCTGCAGATATTGCCGTATGGAATGTGTCGCTGATGAAAATAAGCGCAACCATCTCTACGCTGATCGCCAACCTGGCGCCCGTTTGGGTTGGACTACTAAGCTTTCTGATCCTCCGTAAAAGATCAGGCATCTTCTTTTGGACAGGTACCTGGATAGCCGTTGCAGGAATGGTCATATTGGTGGGCTATCACAATATACTTCACCTGCAATTTAACATTGGATTGGTTTATGCCCTGATAGCAAGTTTTTTGTATGCCATTTACATAATGATCACCAAAGACATTTTGCGTAAAATAGGTACCCTGACCTTCATGTTTTACAACATGCTCGGCGCTTGCGTGTTTTTGCTGCTCATTTGCGGTTATCAGCACAATGATCTGATACACTTTTCGACTTCGACATGGTTATGCCTGATAGGCATGGGACTAATTTGCCAGTTGGCAGGATGGGTCACAATCAATTATTCGCTTAATTACCTGGAAGCTACTAAAGTTTCTATCGCCCTACTCAGTCAAACTGTATTGGCCGGTTTTTGGGCCATGCTTTTGTTGAACGAGACGTTGGAGTTCAAGGAAATTGTCGGCAGCATCATCATATTGATAGGTATAAGCCTTACGTTTTTGAGAAAAAGGACACCTGCGGCCCAAAAGAATTAGTCCGAATTTACCTTAAGTGGAACTGCTGAATAGGACTTAGGTTGTGTCAAATATGAATTGGCGTTTAATCCCGGGCCGAAAGTCATAGTAAGGATAGGGGCGGAATTGGACTAAGGACTTACGACCAACGACTATGGACTTAACACTAGTTGTCCAATTTCACCTTAAAGGCGCCGCTTGTAAAAACGATGTTTTGCGGGTTAGTTGTATCCGTAGTAACAGCGTTAGCCAGCTTTACATTAAATGTTCCCGTTATAGTTTTATTGGTGGCGTCATAAGCTGTAATATTTACCGTGCTTTCAGAACCTGTTCCTATGCGATACCTACCGGCAATTATAGCTTCGCCATACATTAATAATAAAGAGCCCTGATTGCCGGTTAAGGAATAATTCCCTACACCCTGGAAGTTTATTCTTAGGGCCAAAAGCTGCCTGTTCCCGGAGCCTGTAATAACAACGGTATCGGTGCCTTGATGATAGGCCTGCGGAGTGCCCGACCAATTTGTGCCATTTTGCGAGGCATCAATAAAATAGTCGGGCGACATATTAGACGGCTGATCAGACTTTTTGCACGAAAATGCAACTACAACAGTAGCAGCCAATAGGATAAATAGGACGGCTTTCATTTGAACCTTTTTCTTATCATCAATACGCCAAAGAATTTATTTTCGCTACATCGCATAAAAAAAATTGTTGTTGTCCCGGTATTATCGGGATGGTCGTTTCATAAGTTCGATTATCTTTGTAATTCGTGATCACTAAACCCACCGTTGACCGTATTATGGAAGCCATCGACATTGTTGAGGTGGTGGGCGAGTTTGTGCAGTTAAAAAAGCGGGGAGCCAATTATGTTGGCCTTTCTCCATTCAGTAATGAGCGAACACCATCTTTTACGGTTTCGCCTGCCAAGGGGATCTTTAAGGACTTTTCATCCGGTAAAGGCGGTTCCGCAGTTACCTTTTTGATGGAGCTTGAAAAGTTTACTTATCCCGAAGCTTTAAAATGGCTCGCAAAAAAATACAGCATCGAGGTTGAAGAAACCATTGATACCAGCGAAAATAAGGAAGAAGAAAACCGTCGCGAAAGCTTGATGATCGTCAGCGCTTATGCAGCTAAGTTTTTTCATGAAAGTTTGCTTGAGACGGATGAAGGTAGAAATATAGGTTTAAGCTATTTTAAAGAGCGTGGTTTCAGTAATGATACCATTAAGAAATTTGAATTGGGTTACTCGCCCGATCAATGGGAAGCTTTTACAGGCACGGCGTTAAAAGAAGGGTACCAGCAACAGTTTTTGGAAGAAAGCGGGCTTTCGGTTAAACGTGATAATGGCACACTATATGATCGCTACCGTGGCCGGGTGATGTTTCCAATCCATAGCTTTACCGGGCGGGTGATCGCGTTTGGCGGACGGACACTTAAAAATGACAAAAATATACCCAAATATGTTAACTCGCCCGAGTCGGAGATATATCATAAGTCCAGCGTTTTATATGGCCTGCATTTTGCAAAAAAGGCAATAAGGGACGAGGACAACTGTTACCTGGTTGAGGGGTATGCTGATGTTCTATCTGTTCACCAGGCAGGTATCGAGAATGTAGTTGCCTCTTCGGGCACTTCCCTTACGGTCGAACAGATCAGGCTGATAGGGCGGTTTACAAAAAACATTACCATCTTATATGATGGCGACGCAGCGGGAATAAAAGCCTCGTTGAGAGGTTTGGACATGATACTGGAGGAGGGCCTGAATGTAAAGGTGGTGCTTTTCCCGGATGGTCATGACCCCGACTCTTATGTGCGCAGTGTAGGCACAAATGCATTTAAAACTTATATAGACCAAAATCGCAAGGATTTTATCCTGTATAAAACAAATATCCTGCTTAAAGAGGCGGGCAACGACCCGATAAGGAAAGCCGATGTGATAAGGGATGTGGTAGAAAGCATCGCCAAAATCCCCGACTCCATAAAAGCATCTGTATTTATTAAAGAATGCAGCCATTTGCTGCAGATAGACGAACGCGCCCTGCTGTCCGAATTGAATAAGATGCGGATAGCTAAGAGCAAAAAGGATTCGCAGCAGCAAATTTCGCGGCCGGTACCCGTTGATGAAACGTTGCTCGATGAACCGGCCACAACGGAACTAAAAGAGGACTCGACACAGGAAAAAGAAATTATCAGGTTGCTATTGTTATATGGTAACCGGGTGATCGACTGGGATGGCATCGCTAATACCTACATTGGCCCATTTATGATAGCAGAACTGAACGATGTAGAGTTTGAGCATCCGCCAAGCAAGGAATTTATCAGGATATACGGTAAGGAAGTGGAGAACGGAATTTTACCCGAAGAACAATATTTTATTCATTATCCCGATAAGGATATTGTTGATTTGTCAGTTACGCTGTTGGCAACAAAATACACACTGAGCGACAATTGGTATGAAATGCATAAGATACTGGTACCGGACGAGCAGGTGAATATGAAAGCAACGATATTGGGCGCGATATTTCATTTAAAAAAGCACAAGGTTGGTAAGATTTTAGACAATCTGCGCGCTGATCTGCAAAAAGTGGAAGGAGAAGCAGATACCGAAATATT
>JANYAB010000794.1 GCA_025355225.1 Bacteroidota bacterium | reverse complement strand
TGGCCACCGAGTGCCGGGCTTTGTTGTTTACAGGGCAGCCACGTTATTATTAAAGAAATCCTTAAACTTCTTTTTGGTGAGCATGGTATCAATGATCTTAAAAACTACGGTGCGGTCTTCCTCGTCCAGTTGATTGATCATGTTGATCTGCTCAAAATCGGGCTTATCCTGAATAGTCACCTCTACAGGCTGGGTATCGAAGTGTACGACCTGGTCAATGGTCATCCCGAAATATCCGGCAAAACGTTCCAGTTCAATAGCAATGTCACGGTATTGTTCCGTCTCACCGCAATGCAGGGAGGCTTTTACCCTAAGCCGTTACGAACATTTATCTTACAAAGATATCGCCGAACGAATGCATATATCTGTAAATACAGTCGAAAAGCATATTGGCAAAGCGCTGCACATATTACGGCATGAATTCAGGGAATACCAGCTTCCGGTGATCGTGCTGATCGGGCTGCTCGAAATGGCCCTGCAACGATAAGGGATTTACCGGAATGATTTGCATACGGCGGACGCAAGCGTTGCGTTCCTACTCGGTGCTGCCTGCCAATTTTTCTTTCACACTAACATTCCCGGTACGCTTTAACACTCCCCATCCATGTAATTCGCCCTTTACTGCCTTTCGTATCGATTTAAACAAGATATAATACATTAGCTGCCGCCAAATAAACCGCTGTGGTATAATATATATTAGTTTCCTATAATTTTCTTTTTCCATCCTGAATGCGATAATAGCTACCAGGAAATCGATCAATACAAAAGCCACGTAATAGGTTAAGATCTTTCCCGGCTTGTCGCCGAATAATCCGATGATCATCATCAGGTCTGCCAGGGGCGAGAATAGCGGCAGGATGATCTGGAAGATAAGGATGTTCGGCATGCCTACCATACCGAAAAACTTGTATTTTGGATTGAACAGGGCGTCACGGTTTTTCCAGAAACTTTGTATCACGCCAAAACTCCAGCGAAAACGCTGCTTAAGCAAACCATTCAACGTTTCAGGAGCTTCCGTATAAGCAATAGCCTCGGCGCAATTTTTTATGATATAGCCTTGTTTTAATATGCGCATCGTCAAATCGCAGTCTTCAGCCAGGGTATCGTAGGTAAAACCGCCGGCCTTGGATATGGCCGACTTACGAAAGGCCCCTATTGCGCCGGGAACAACAGTTATACTATTAAGCAGGTCAAAGGCCCGGCGATCCATATTCTGAGATGTAATATACTCTATGGATTGCCAGCGGGTAACCATGTTGGTTTCATTGCCCACTTTTACTGTACCGGCTACCGCTCCAATTTCCTCATCTGTAAAATAGGTCATTAAATGGTAAATGGCGTCAGTTTTAAGTTGGGTATCGGCATCAATACAAACGGCAAAATCATATTGGGCGTTGGCAATCCCAAAATTCAATGCCGACGCCTTGCCGCCATTGACCTTGCTGAGTACCTTAACTAAAGGATGGTGCCCATAAGCAGCATAAACCAATTCGTAGGTCCTATCTTTCGACCCGTCATCAACAAATATGATCTCGAAATTAGGGTAATCTGTTTTTAAAAGACTCTGAATGGTTTTTATGGCAGTGACCTCCTCATTGTACGCAGGGACAATTATACTTACCGGGGCAAGGTGCTTATCGTCAAGCCTTTCAGCCTTTTCTTTTTTATCTTCATAAAACTGCCTTATAGCAAGTATGCCTATCAGCACTACTCGGCCAATTGCGAGAAAAATAGCGGATAGAAACAGGTATAATAAAAACCAGTTGCCATAGAAAAACCCTTGTATAAAAATATCATACAATGTCCCCATTATGCCGCTGTTGGCATCATCTCTTATCGGGGGCATAAGCTCGGCTTTGCTTTTATGCAATACGTCAGCTATTGTAGTAAATTTATAGCCGTGACTTTTAAAGTAATGAATTATTTCGGGCAGGGCCTTTACGGTCTCTTCACGGGTATCCCCCCCTGCATCATGCAATAATAGCATCGATCCTGCATTTCTTTGCCTGATAGCACGGGCAACTATACTGT
Source organism: Bacteroidota bacterium (assembly GCA_025355225.1). Classification (GTDB taxonomy): domain Bacteria; phylum Bacteroidota; class Bacteroidia; order Sphingobacteriales; family Sphingobacteriaceae; genus Mucilaginibacter. Next base: position 552 of record JANYAB010000794.1, on the reverse strand, counting down.
CGGCTGTTACACCTGGCTGCCAATCCCAGGGATCAATGGATTCGCCAATGGTAATATAGCTTTGTTTTCGGCTTTCAGCAACCGGGATAACTTCTGCCAGTGTCTGGGGCTCGGCATCTGCGTTAAATGGCGGTCTGAATAGTATGGTGCTCCTGCCTGTAACTGATTCTATCAGTTTACGGGTAGCATTCAACTCCAGGTTTACACGCTGTATACTTATAGTAGAAATATCGGGGTGAAAAAAAGTATGGTTCCCTATTTCGTACCCGTCTTCATATTCTCTCCGTAAGATCTGAATATTCTTTTCGGCCATTGATCCTACGACGAAGAACGCCGCCGGCACTTTTTCGCGGTTTAATATATCCAATATTCGGGGAGTATAGTCAGGGTCCGGACCATCATCAAACGTAAGCACTATTTTCTTCGGGGCATAGCCATACCTCCTGATCACATATTTGGTAGGCAATTTGATATAACGCTGGTTGGTAATAGCAAAGTTTATTGTATCCATTGATACGTCGATCTGGCCTGTTGTAGGAGTTGTTACAAGAT
>JANYAB010000767.1 GCA_025355225.1 Bacteroidota bacterium | reverse complement strand
AATATTTGGAATAAATGCAACGCCCCTTACCCAGTAAATAGCTATCAATAGTATAAATAATAAAAACTGTACAGCAAACCTTATTAAATTAGAGAGTACAATACTTAATGGCATAATAAGCCGCGGAAAATAAACTTTGCCGAACATAGAGGCATTGTCTCTAAAAACTGTAGATGTCTTTGTAAGGCAGTCTGCAAAATAATTCCAGATAATAGTACCGGCCAAATAAAATAGGGGTGCAGGTATGTCATCGGTTTTTATTCCGGCCAGGTTACTGAATACCAGGTTGTAGATTAAAATAGTTGCAATAGGCTGAATGAAAAACCAAACCGGGCCGAGTATAGTTTGCTTGTAAAAAGATACAAAATCGCGTCTTACAAATAATAGGAGCAGATCGCGATAGTGCCAGCTATCTCTAAGCTGTAAATCAAATAAATTGTTCTTTGGCGTAATTTCAATATCCCAATCTTCTTCCGGAAGTCTATTCATTATCTATTAATCGTTGTAAACTATTCCTATAATCCAGTTCATTAAAGTAAAGTAGGCACCGGCTTTGAAGATCCTGCCTGATTCGTAAGGTTAACGGTATTTCAAGATACGCTGTAATCTTTTTTTCAAGTTCGTCCAGGTCGTCCACGTTAATAGCTGTTCCTAATTCACCATTTCTTATGGCATCTGTGCTACCGTCCGCATTCCCACAAATAACAGGTATTCCGCAGGCTAAAGCTTCAATGAATACAATCCCAAACCCTTCTTTCTTGCTTGGCAGAACAAAGAGATCAGCAAGCAAAAAATGATCTGTAAGTTCATTCTCATTCAAAAAGCCAGTTAATATAACCTGTTCATTAACATTGTAGGAATCGATCAGGTCTTTAATTCGTAGTTCCTCGGCTGCATCGTAATGTCCGGAAAGTATATACTTAATATTCGGAAACTTAGTTTTTAACCTGCTAACTGCTTTTATTACCTGTTCGTAACCCTTATATTGCTCAAATGAAGAAAGACGGGTTAGGGTAAAAATAATTTGGTTGCAGGGTGTTAGACTATACCTGTTTAGTAAGTACTCGGGTTTTGCAAAACTTTCGGGTAACTGGATAAACGGGTCAATTGCATTATTCAATACAATGCATTTATCAGGGTCTGATTGATGCCAATGGATCATCTGCTTCTTTGTATAACTGCTTACGCATATTATTTTATCGCAGAACCGGCGTAAAAATGTCTTCTTGGTAAAATTTACGGGACGCCATACTTCAATACCATGTGCAACAAGCCATACTTTGCATTTGGGATTTATCAATTTTATTATCAACCCAATTAATGCCAGGTTTATATGACTTAGTATGACAATGTCTGTTTTGGCCGCAATTCTGAATAGCTTCCATCCCATTTTTACTTTGTTCTTACCAAGCCCTGTAAAGTTTTCTGGCGGTAAATATTGGTTCATTAAGTCGTACCTTGAATCGTATAGCGACCACAGATTAAAACCCCAGTTTTTTTGTTTTGAAATATTAAATAAAGAATAAGCCAAGGTTCGTGTCATTTTTTGGAGCCCGCCAGTTGTACTAAAGGTTTGCAAAGTGAATAGGACTATTTTTTTAGACATGCATCTGGATTTGGTAAAGTGCAAATACTTTTGACCAATGCATGGTATTCATTTTAAAACCCTTTAAAATGTTTAGTGCTTTTTTACCGTGGTATAAGCTTTCGTTATTTATTTCTTTGTTGTCTCTCATCCATTGTTGAAGTGGGAATGTAAAACCCATTTTTTCCCTATCCCAAATGGCCCTGGGTAAAATATCAGTAAAACTGTCAATCAATAGTTTTTTGGGTTGTTGGCTACTGAACCTTATATCAAGTGAAATGCTTTCTGTTAATCGTTTAAAATCCTCATCTAAAAATGGCACTCTTACTTCCAGGCCATGACTCATACCCATTACGTCGGTATCCCGCAATAGTTGATTTTGCATATAAAGATTTGTCTCGAACCAGGCTATGTCTCCCTCGTCATACTTGCTAATATAAGGTAACTGTTTATTATTGAATAAAATATCTTCGACTTTATTTAAATCAATATCCAATATTTTAGCAATATCAGACGGGGCGTAATGGCCCCTTAACAGCAGATAATCAGCAAGTGGATGATTGTAGGCTAAAAATGAGATCTTTTTGTAACGGTCGGATGTAAAATAATTAGCTGCAGAAAATAATGACGATGGGAATTTTCGTAAACTATTAAGATATTTTATCCTGCTAAATGATGGATAGCCACCAAAAAGCTCATCAGCACCAACACCGGATAATACCGCTTTTAACCCGTCGTCATGGGCATATTTGCTTATGAACCAAGTGTTAATGCCGTCGGTTGTCGGCATATCCATATCAGAAATTATATGCGGTAAAAACTCTTCAAAATCTTCCTGCTTTACTAAATGAGCAAATTTTTCTCCATCAATTTGTCTTAATATCAGGTTTTGATACATACGTTCGTCGTATGCCTTTTCATCAAAATAAATGGAAATGGTTTTTAGTTGTGTTTTTTTTTGTTGATTAGCTAACAATGTTATAAGGCTGGAATCGATTCCGCCACTAAGAAATACCCCGATCGGGGCATCGGCTATTAACTGACGATTTACGGAAGTTTTCAAAGCCTCATGTATAGCCTCTTTAGCCTGTTCAGCATTAGTGATACTGGTTTTATTAATGACAACATGATATGAATGTATTTCGTAGGTGCATTTATTATGATGCCAGCATAAAAACTCCCCCTTAGGTAAGCTACAGACGTTTCTCAAAGTAGTGTATGGCTCGGGGATATGCCCATAAGCCAGGAACCTGATCTGCCAGGTGTGATCTGTTTCATTCGCTATACCGGCTTTTTTCAATGCTTTTACTTCCGATGAAAAGCTTAATTGCCCATCCTCGATATGGTAATAGAGGGGCTTGACACCCGAGCTATCACGCACTAAATAAGTTAAGGCTTTCTCTTTATCATACAATGCAAAAGCAAATATTCCGCGAAGTTTAGAAAAAGCAGCGATCCCCCAATGCAAATAAGCCTGTACGATTACCTCGGTATCGCTATTGGAGTGAAACTTAGCTCCAAGTGCTGTTAACAGCGATTTTACCTCCAGGTAATTGTAAATTTCCCCGTTAAATGTTATCCATGCTTTTTGTTTTACATCTGCCATTGGCTGATGTCCGTTTGGGCCCAAATCAATAATAGAGAGTCTGCGGTGTCCGAATACAAGTTTTGTCTTTTCATCACAAAAAATGCCTTCGTCATCGGGGCCGCCGTGTCTTAAAGCATAACACATTATGCTTACCTTTTCTCTAATTTCTTCAGTTTCTAAACGATTTGAAATTATTCCTGCAATACGACACATAGTTGGGGTGTATTCATAGCTTCGCCGCGTAAGTCACATGCGGTAAGCATAACTCATTAGTTTACAGACTTATAAATTTTAAACCTGTTTATTAAAACATAACGCCGTTAAATTAAGGCAAAAGTGCCATTTAACCCTGTAAAACTACTCACATTATGGCCATTGTCCACATAATATAGGTCCTAAAATCTGTTTATCAATGAAGCTGCAACATGTATGATAATTGAGCAGCCAAGGTTTTCTAACCGCAATACCAGCTGCTTTTGCGAGCGATACGATATCATTTCACCGGTCATCCCTTTAAGTGGTCCAGCC
>JANYAB010000744.1 GCA_025355225.1 Bacteroidota bacterium | reverse complement strand
TGGCAATTTCATAATGTTCAACCTTTTGTGCTGCTGAAATGATGCCGACATCCCTGGTAATACTGCCATCTTCAGTGTCTTTAATTATTTCCTCGCCTTCCGCTATCAGTCCGGCCATCGCTTCACATTTTACAGCAATGGCTTTTTCGTCAATCGATTCGAAGGCCTGCTCAAGGCGCATTACATGATTTTTGGTTTCTGAAAGATGGTTTTCAATTGCGTTGCGCAATTTTTCACTAGTAGCCGCCTTGGCCATTTTTGGCAATGCCTTAACTAAGTGGTTTTCGGCCCAATAAATGTCCTTTAGTTCGTCGACAAATAATTCATTTAAAGCTGATTCAGTAAAATCAGATGTCATGCCCGATGGCTTTGTTGTTGATTTTGTAGTTGCCATAATTAGATTATTTTAATTGTTTTATATATAGTAATCTACAGTCTGTCGAAATTTAAGTTTTAATAATTTGAAAATTTATTAATTAGAACAAAATTAATTTACTGCTTTGTAAGCAGCTCGAGCGCCTTTTTTAGATCTCCTTTGCCTTTTTTTAAATTTTTCCAGGGATCTTCAATTTTCTCGACACGTTCCCTCATGTTATAAATCGTATAATCCGAAAGTTTTAAATTATTATTTACTTCGTGCCAATGCAATGGTGCCGAAACTGTTGCGCCTGGTTTGGGTCTGACTGAGTACGGGCAGGCCACAGTTTGTCCGCGGCTATTTTGAAGGAAATCTATGTATATTCTATTTCTCCGCTTCGCCGGATTTCTTTCGACGCTGGTAGTTTCAGTTAATTCATCGTGAATGAGGTTAGCGGTGTATTCGGCAAACCTTCGTACCAGATCATAATTATATTTAGCACCCAGGTAACAATAAATATGCAGGCCTTTTGAACCCGATGTTTTTATAAAAGCATCAAGGTTCATCCTGTGGAATATTTCTTTGGTTTTTAGCGCTGTTTCAACCATTTGCGTAAAGGGTACATCGAGCGGATCAAGATCGATTACAACAAAATCAGGATTCTCCGGCGTTTTGTATGAACTTAGCCAAGGGTTGATCTCAATGCAGCCCAGGTTTACCATATATAATAGTGCAGCCTCATCATCGCCGATAATGTAATTGATGTTTTTATCGTTACTTTCTGAGTAAAGTGGTTGGGTTTTTATCCATGATGGAAGATGAGTTGTATCCACATCCTTTTGAAAAAAGCCAGGATCAGCAGTTCCATTAGGCTGTCTCCGCATTGATATCGGCTTATCCTTTAAATAAGGTACAATCCACGCCGCCATCTCACGATAATAGTGGATCAGTTCACCTTTTGTAATGCCTTCCTGCTTCCAAAAGATCTTGTTCAGATGCGTTAATTTCAATTGTTTGCGACCAAGTTTTATGATTTCTTCGTCGGCCAATTGCTTCTCCGATGTTTCCATATCATTTTTTTGAATTTACTTATCAGCAATGTTAAAAACCGGGTTGTCAAGTAAAAATGATTTGTGCATTTTCAGCCCCCAATGGCATATTTCATGCACCTTTTTTAGTATTGAGGCTCTGCATCAGTTGTTCATAAAGATCGTCGCCGGTCTTTTTGTGGGGCTTCAATTTTTTAATAGTAGGCCGTTTACCCTTAGCCTTAGCGTAGATGATCTTCAGCAATTCCTCACTGTACTCATCCTTAAATTTGGAGACATCAAAATCCTCGGCATACTGATTAATTAGTGCAAGGCCCATGTCCAGCTCCTTTTTGCTTACTGTAACGTCATCAGCAATATTTAATTCGTCGGTACTGCGAATTTCCTGGCCAAAGCGGATGCGTGTTATCACCAATACATTCTCTACCGGGTGAACGATGCATAAACTTTCGGTACTTCGCAAAACAAATCTCGCCAGTCCGGCCTTTCCTGATTTTTTTAATGCTTGCAGTAAAAGGGCGTATGCTTTATTGTTTTTTGTGTCCGGCTCTGTATAATATGAAGTTTCATAGAACATTGGGTTAACCTGCGCAATACCAACAAAGCCCTCAATCTCTATTACTTTACTTTTTTCGGGGGCGGCATCTTCAAAATCACGTTCCTCCACCACTACATATTCGTCATTGAGCTTATAAGCTTTTACTATTTTATCATAAGGAACTTCCTTGTGGGTATGCTCATTAACCCTCATATAGCGTATACGCGAATGGTCACGGCTATCAAGCATATCCAGGCTGAGTGAGCTTGATTGTATTGCTGAATATAATTTAACCGGGATGCTAACCAGGCCGAAACCTATTGAACCCTTCCAAATCGATCTCATAACCAAAATATTTCATTAAAAATAAATAACTATAAAAAGCGGGAAACGGTTTTAAATTAAGAGGGAATGATTAAAGTTATCACATTTTATACTAATTAACTCAAGTTGCTAGTTATACAATTTTATTTAAGGTAAAAGCGAAGATGAACAAAGTGATTTTCAAAAGCCATCCTTTGAAAGTCACAGCGTGT
>JANYAB010000722.1 GCA_025355225.1 Bacteroidota bacterium | reverse complement strand
AACGAGAAGCCTTTACACTCTTGCCCGGCTCCTCATTCTCAAGTCAAATTAGGGACCCTTAGATATAACATTTATTCTTTCTATTACATGTTTATCGCAATTTTGAATTGTCAGATACTTTTTTAATTCTTCGAAAAATTCATCTTTTAACTTATAAGAAATGCAATAAATTTTACCGCTTACAATAATCTTATAACCTTCATACCCTATACCCAATGTAAATAAATGATCACGAATTTGAATAAAGTTGATTATTTTTTCATAGGTCTTTTTATTTGTTATTGCGAAATCAAATAAAGAATTCACTTCCTTCATTTTTTCTTCTTTTGTGAGAGGCCGTTCCACAGGGATTATTTGTTTGACAGAGTCAAATCGTTTGGTTAGTCCTTGTTTAATTATTTCGAGTTCTGATTTTTCTTTATAAATAAGCAAAGGTTTAACGTAGTGTTGTCCTATATAATTGATTTCTATATAATCTCCCGGAATGACATCGGTTTTTTGCTGATTTAGTAGTAAAAATGGAATAAACAGTAATAATAGTAAGCTTTTCATAAGTTAATGGGTTTGAGCATTGTATTTATTTATCTCCCCCGCTGGCGCAACGCGTGTCACGTGTGCCTAACGAACTATTTATAATAAACTAAATCGTTAACCCTTTGCCGCCAGCACAATTGCACTAAAACTACAACTATTTATCTGTACTGTAAGAGCTTACTAAAACGGCACACGCCGCACGCGGCAGTTAGCTTCTATTGATGGTAAAATCAACAAAAGCACAAAATAAAATGTCAAAGAGCGGCTCAATTATTTTTCACAAAATAATTTTAAACTTTATATGATGGAATGTCGCTGCCTCAATTGGCGGGCGACATGTTAGTGTTGAAGAATTTATTTTTACCACCCGGTATTTTTCCGGGATATTGACAGCAAGCAACTTTACCCATGATAGATAAAAGCGGATTACCACTATTGCCTGGGTAATTTAAATCCGGATGAAAATGGTATGCAGACAGAATCAGGAGGAATACGCTAAAATCACGTACAGTGAGCTAAACTTGTGATTTAGACCGGAATAATCTACCCTACTAAGATAGCTAAAAAAATTAGTATTTGCAAGTATTTTTTGATTTTTCTTCTATCTTCAAAATTGATCCGGTGCCCTAATTGGTCTGACTTTCCAAAACAAGCCACCCTTTTGATCTATGCATTGAAATTGTTTATATTTGTATCATATCACTCATTCAAACGCTATGCCTGCTAAAAGACGAAGGCTTATATTTGAGTTAAGCTCAAAAGAAAAGGAAAATAAATTCAAAGCGGTATTATCTGAAGCTATTCAGAAAGCATCTGCCTTAAATCTGCCAATCATATACAGGGATGAATTATGCGTTAAGCCAAACCTTTTTATCCATAAATACCCCAATGGCAGAAAGATATTGATCGAACAGGATTCGCAGAACTCTGTCGAGAAAACCGTTAAAATATTGTGCTAATCCATGCACCCTGCTGGCGCAACGCGTGCCGCGTGTGCCTTAACGAACTATTTATAATAAGCTGCCTCAATTTTTGCCAAGTAAGAAGTCGAAAGTTTTAAGTCGGAAGTCCATTCTTGTCATTTTCCCCGATTTAGAACTCAAAACTTTCAACTCAAAACTCTAAACCTACTTCCCTTTAACCGGGTTATAATGCTGGTGTATAGAATCGGGGATTATCCAGTTGCCGGTGATGATCATCGAATTTTTCTTCTTAAACTGCTCGAAGGCATTTTTCAGCTGGTTCAGTTTGTCGTCGTCATGTATGGGATCTTCTCCTAACTCTGCGTTCAGTTTAAACAGGTTATCGCCATTTAAGTGATATTCGCCCATTATAAAGTCGATCATGTCTGTTTTGGTCTGAAGTAGCGGATAATTATGCAGGTTTTGAAAATTATGGCTGGTATCAAGTCCCTGGCCTATCCAGCTAACTAACGACGGGCCTTTTGTTTTGTAATTGTGATGCAGATAAGCCAGCAGGCTTGGACTGATATCAAAATGCGTTGATACGGATGACATTTGCGCTGCCCGTTTTAGCATGGGCGAATAAATGATCAGCGGCACATGGAAGCGGTCAATTTTGTCGCTCATGGGTATCTCTGGCATGCGGTGATCACCTGTTATCAGGAATATGGTATTGTTATAATCGGCTCTTTTACTGTAAGCGTTTATAAATCCGCGGATAGCATCATCCAGGTATAAAATACTGGCATACTGGAGCTTGTAATTGCGATATTCGGTCTTTTTAGCCTCATTAAAACCCAGCTGGTTCATACGCAGCTCAAACTGCTGTAAATATTTGTCTTCCTCGTTAATGGCAAAAGGCGTGTGCGTTGATACGGTTAACACCACGCTCAGTTGCGGTGCAGTCGCCTTTTCATCACGGGTAACTAAATAATGCCTGAATAATTCCTTGTCATTATATCCCCACGAAAAACCATTTGGCGCGGGCAGCCTGGTATATCCTGCCGGAAACGACTTTTCATCATTTAATTCATCAATAGCACTTTTTCGCAGGAAGATGTCCATGTTGTCAAAATGCGATTCGCCACCATAATAAAAAGACGTATGATAACCATTATACTTTAAAAGACTTAATAGCGATAAATGCGCCGGCATACCGTCGCCCAGATCGAGGAAGCCATTTTTAGCAAAAGGAAGCGATCCAAGGATAGATGGCAGTACCGCAAAAGTACGCCCGCCCTCGCTTAAAAAGTTTTTCCAGTACAAGCTTTTACCGGACAGTGAATCAATAAAAGGTGTGAAATTTCCTAAATACGCCCCGTCATTAGTAAATGCCCGCCCTAAACCTTCAACTAACAGAATAACGATGTTTGGAGGAGTTGCGTTCCCTTTAAAAAATGGCGACAGTACATCAGCAGCTGTATCGCTGTGTAAAAATGGATAATGCTGAGGGTCTGTGTACTTAAAGGCGACCGTTTTATTTTTTGACGGATCGCTATAATCATTAATATAACTATCCGCATAAATGTCAAGCTCGTCGCTACTCGGAAAAAAGTGTTTGTAGGTCGCTGTCCAGAAATGATCGGATTTATTGACAATCAAATTATTCGCAAAATCTGATTTATAACTTGTTGGGGTGATCATAGCCTGCGCGCTGGATACCATAAACAGAAATGATATAACAGGTAAAGCAATTACAAGATACCTGTTGATCTTTAAGCGTGGAGCAAGTACCCGCAACGCTGCAATAATAGCGCTCAACAAAAGTACAAAGGCCAAAATTAAACCAATACTTACA
>JANYAB010000707.1 GCA_025355225.1 Bacteroidota bacterium | reverse complement strand
TCACGCTTGGGTATACTTCTAATATCTGCACATTAGCACATCTGAAATCTGCCCATTAAATATCTGCACGTTAGCACATCCAAAACCCGGACCGATGGTTATCTCCTGTTCTTTTTGAAGATCATCAAGTTTTTTATCGATGTCAAAGATGCCTCCTCAGGGAAGCTGTTCTATCCCTCAAATCCTGTACCTGTTCTTTAGTCATTCGGCAAATATAAATTTAATGTCCAGATTTTGGATGTGCTAACGTGCAGATATTTAATGGGCAGATTTCAGATGTGCTAATGTGCAGATATTAGAAGTATACCCAAGCGTGAAATTAAAATGTAAAGGGGTTGTAAACTTAAGTCAACAACCCCCGAACTTGTTTTTCGTAGGTATTCGATTTTATCAAAAATCAATCAGGCAGCCATCATTTGGTGTACCAGTCCGCTCAGATCGGCACGATTGCCATTAATTTTAGACAAAAAGACGCTTAGCGCAAATTCACCGTTCTGCCCGTTTTTGGATTGTTTGATCAATTCAAGCATTACAGGCGGAATCAATGAACTTGCAGTCAGCATGGCGGATGCAGGGGTAAGATCATAAAACTTGTTTAGTTTATGGGCGAACTTATTAACTACACTAGCAATCAAAGGATTATCATAAATCTCGGAAAACTGAAAATACTTAACCAGTTCTTTCAATTTCCCCTTTTCCATCTCTCCTTTTAAAACCTCAATAATAGAACTTGATGCCTCGTTAATAACCGATTCACGGTATTTTTCAGGTATCTCCGGATTTTCAATAACAGCTTTTTCAGCGTTATTTTTTACAAGCAAAAAGAGTTTTTCGAACATAAAAAAATTACTTTTTAGCGGATTAACAAAATGATGATAAACAATCAATATATTTATCATGTAGACAAACATAACAATTAAATGTTTGTAAATTCAAAATAATACCTAAATATTTTTAGGAATTTGACAATTATATGGTGTAAAACAAACACTATGTGGTATGTGTTAAAATTACACGCAAAAGGTGTGTCATTTTAACACAAAACGCAATAATTTCATATATGATATTCTGGTAAATATTAAATCCTATTTTTGTAAAAAATGTTCAATTATGCTGCCAAACATAGATTTCACCACAACACAGGCTTATAAATATTTAGCCGATAATTTTATTGATATCAATCTTAAGAGCCTGAAGGAACTTTTTAAAATTGATGATCAACGTTTTAATAAATTTTCAATCCAGTTTAACGATATCCTGGTTGATTATTCCAAAAATCGTATCGATGAGCAGACCGTTGCCCTACTAATACAACTGGCTAAAGAATGCAGGGTAAAAGATGCAGCCGAAGCTATGTTCTCTGGCGAAAAGATCAATGTAACAGAAAACCGCCCGGTGTTACATGTTGCCTTGCGCAATAGAAGCAACACACCTGTTTATGTTGATGGTAAAGATGTAATGCCCGATGTAAATAAAGTGCTGGAGCAGATGAAGACTTTTAGCGAAGCGATTATTTCGGGCGATTGGAAGGGTTTTAATGGTAAAGCAATTACCGATGTAGTTAACATTGGCATTGGTGGCTCAGACCTCGGCCCTGTTATGGTTACCGAAGCGCTTCGCCCTTACAAAAATCATCTTAACATGCATTTTGTTTCGAATGTGGATGCGACTCATATTGTAGAGGCATTGAAACCGCTAAACCCGGAAACTACCCTTTTCCTCATCGCATCTAAAACGTTTACTACGCAGGAAACAATGGCCAATGCACATAGCGCACGGGATTGGTTTTTAGCCGGCGGGGGTAACGAAAAAGATATTGCCAAACATTTTGCGGCATTATCAACCAATACCAAAGCAGTTGAGCAATTTGGTATCGACACCAAAAATATGTTTGAGTTTTGGGATTGGGTTGGAGGCAGATATTCCCTGTGGAGCGCTATTGGACTCTCCATAGTGCTCAGTATAGGATTCGAAAATTTTACGGAGCTTTTAACAGGCGCGCACCAAATGGACCAGCATTTTAAAAATACCGAACTGGATCAGAACATTCCGGTAATATTAGCGCTGATGGGTATTTGGTATAATAACTTTTTCGATGCTGAAACAAACGCCATACTTCCTTACGACCAGTATATGCACCGTTTTGCTGCCTATTTTCAGCAGGGAGATATGGAAAGCAATGGCAAGCATGTGGACAGAAACGGGAAAACCGTTGATTACTCCACCGGGCCCATTATTTGGGGCGAACCCGGCACTAACGGGCAACATGCATTTTACCAATTGATTCACCAGGGCACCAAACTGATCCCCTGCGATTTTATAGCACCGGCACAATCGCATAACCCGCTCGACGAACACCATCCAATGCTGTTGTCAAACTTTTTTGCACAAACCGAAGCTTTAATGAATGGTAAAACCAGGGAAGAAGTAACAGCGGAATTAAAAGCATCGGGTAAATCTGATGATGAAATAGAAAAACTCGCTCCGTTTAAAGAATTTGACGGTAACCGTCCTACCAACTCCATATTGGTAAAGAAAATAACTCCGCGCACTTTAGGTTCACTGATTGCGATGTATGAACATAAAATTTTTGTTCAGGGTATTATCTGGAACATCTACAGCTTTGATCAATGGGGTGTTGAATTAGGAAAGCAATTAGCCGGAAAAATACTTCCTGAATTAAAAAACGATGATGAGGTGAGCAGCCACGATTCATCGACTAATGGGTTGATTAATCAGTATAAGGCATGGCGGTAAGCCCCGGCCCCCTAAAGGGGGAGAATAGAAGCAAAGGAACGCCGGGGGATTATTCCGGCGTTTTTTTATTTCCCCTTTAGGGGATTAAGGGGCACAAACTTAACCTGGTACAAGTGCGGCCATTTTTTTCCGGTTACAAACAGGCGCTTGCCCTTTGCATCCCAGGCAATGCCGTTGAGTACATTATCTGAATTGTCATAGCCTGCGGGACGTTGGGAAAGTGGCCAAAGATTTTTCATATCAACTGTTTGCAAAACGGCCCCGGTTTTGGGATTGATTTCCAAAATAGTATCCTGGGTATATACATTGGAATACAACTTACCATCAATATATTCCAGTTCATTTACCATATCTATTGGACCCTTTTCATCATAAACATCTATAAAGCCTGTAGCGTGGTAGTCGTTTTTATCTAAGAACCATATCCTGTTGGTACTGTCATCGGTATATAGCTTTTTACCATCGAAACACAGGCCCCAACCTTCAACGCCTACGTTGTATGGGAAAGTTTTTAATAATTTAAAAGTGTTTTTATCAAATTCGAAACCCACCCTGGGATCTTTATAGGTAAGCATTACTATTTTGTCACCTATAATGGCACTACCCTCTCCAAAATATTTATCTTCCAGCTTTACAAACTGCACAGCTTTCCCTGTTTCAAGATTTACCTTCCGTAAACTGGAATGCCCCGGGTTACCGGTGCTTTCATATAAATAGCCGTCCTGATATAACAATCCTTCGGTATACGAGCTGGTGTCATGCGGATAAACTTTTTCAATTTTATAGGTATATTCTTCAGGTGCTTTAGATGCTAACAAAACTATATTTGTTGACACCTCCTGGTTTTTGCCGCCCTGATATAGTTTTGCTGTTAGCAATCTTGGACCCAGCGGCAGCGTATCAGTTTTAAGACTGATAGCAGATGAATCCTTTTTTGAAAGAAATCTAACAGAATCAAGCAGGTAAACAATCGAATCCGGTTTCAGATCCGGCGGATAACTTAGCTTTATAGCTACTTCCTGTCCTTGTTTATAGGTTGTTCCAGCCTCGGGACTTAATGTTAAAGCGGCTTCCTGTTTATTTTTATTGCAGCTATAAATCAATATAGCGATAGCTGCTAAAAGCAGAATAATCTTGTTCTTCATAAATTATTAGAAGATGGCCAAAAGGCATCTTCGATGTGTTTTAATGTATAATTAGCATTTCTATCAAACAAAACGGAAATAATATCAAACCGTACCTCTCCCTGGTGATTCATCAGGTATATGTATTCATCTGCGGCTTCAGCCAGCAGCTTTTGTTTACGGGCATCTACAAAGTCCTCGGGTTCGCCAAAACTATTCCCGGTGCGTGTTTTCACCTCGGTAAATATGATCATTCTATCTTTATAAGCGATCAAATCGACTTCACACCTGCCGTGTGTCCAGTTTTCATCTAATATCTCGTAACCTGTGCCTTCAAGAAACGTTTTAGCCAAACTTTCGCCTTTACGGCCCAGGTCGAGGTGCTGAGCCATTATTTAATAATTACTGAGCCTAAATAATCGGAGATACTTTTTTCAACTTTCTTCATCTGCATGTACTTAGTCAGCAATATTTCGGTATCTGCTTCTCCTTCCACTTTTTGCAGATC
>JANYAB010000683.1 GCA_025355225.1 Bacteroidota bacterium | reverse complement strand
AATGCCATCCCAGGTATCGGTGGTAGTATTACTTACCCTTATCACCTTCTTTTTTACCAGCACTGAATGAAACACCTGGGTAATATGCGTCATTCCAAATTGTTCAATGGATTTCTTCGAGGCTCCCGAAAGTGTGTAAAGCGTGGTGGTTTCGCCAGACTGGTTGGTAACATTATAAAAAAAAGCTCCAAACTGCGCTGAACTTAATTTTGTAGTAGCATCGGTCACTTTTTGAAGGATAGTTTGCAAGTCCAGGTTTTCAGAAAGGGATTTTCCGATACCAAGCAGCAAAGCCTGGGTTTGATTGTGTTTAATTGTTTCCGTGATAATATAAACAGTTACCAGCCGGCAGATACGACCGATGTAAGTAATAGGATGGGAGAGAATTTCAACATACTTAAGCTCTTTGTTTTTACCAAGATGCCGGAATTGGCGTTTGCTGGTTTTGTACGGTGTAAGCGTGCTTAAAACCGCGTTTAAAGCATCCATATCTTCCGGGGGTCTTATATCCTTTATTGTTAAGTTCGCAAATTCCTCGTGGGTATAGCCATATTCATTAATAGCAGCAGCATTTACACTTAAAAATTTAAGAGTTTCAACATCATATATCCACATTGGCTGAATGCAATCATTGTATAATATCTGGAAGCTGCTCTCATTGACGTCAAGAACCCGGTTGATCATATACTAAACATCCTTAATAATTAGCTAAAGGTACAGGTTTGAGTAAAAAAATTAGTTCTAAAATATTAATTATTTATTAAAATAACATTTTCTTTTTAAGAAATAAATGGCAATAAAATTCAAAAATTGAATTTTCTTTATCTTAAAAGTTAATACAGCCATTCAATAGTTAGAATTTTTCCATTTGCGATTATTTTCTTCCCGCTATCATCATATGCGGACTTAAAGAAAGCAGCGCCTGATCGTTTTCCGTAATTTTCAGCAACTCCATTATACCTTCTTTCTTTTTAGTATCTGAGCGTGCTTCAAAATAATTTTTGTCGAGCCAAACCATCCCCTCCACAGCATAAGTATCGATATACGTTAAACCGGCTTCCTCAAGCTCAGCCCGCAATTGAAGCGGACGGTGATAATAGGCTGATGGTAATATACCCGGTAAATTTTTCGGGGCATTATGTATACCTGTAGTTAATTCTTCCCTGCACATTTCGTATAGTTCAGGGTTATGAATAAATCCATTTAACAATCCCGCGATGGTTGATGCAGAATGGTTAATGGCAAAACCAAGCACAACCCCGTTTGGCTTTAATACCCGTTTAGCCTCAGCTATCGAGCTGATTCTGTCCTCTTTTAGCTGTAAGTGATACAAGGGCCCATGCAATATCACCACATCAGCAAAATTATCCTGAAGTTCCAGTTTTCGCGATTCTCCCAATAAGCTTTTAAATGGTTTTTTTGATTTGGCCGACCTTTTATTCGCCTGTTTGATGTGTTTTTCGACCGGGTCAACCAAATACACCTCGTGGCCCAAACCAGCAAGCCATTCGGAATAAACACCGGGCCCACCGCCGACATCTATGATTTTTCCTTTTTTTGCAGGCAAAAAGCGTAGTATCAGGTCTTTGTTCCTTTCAAATTCCAGCGGGCCAAGGCCCAGCCGCAGCCTGTCCTCTTCGGATGTTTGCGCGTAAAATTTTTCTATTTCGGGGTTGATCAGCTTACCTGTGGGCATGGTTTAAATATACAGATATAGTTTAAACCGCGAAAAAAATGGAGTTCGCAAACCAATCAGCCATCTTATTGATCACAAATTCAAAAAATGATCAAACGTATCGCTCCTTATACCCAAGCGCAGCGTTTCCAGAGGGATCACTTCGGTTGGGGCTATATTACCAAGACTTACATTGGCGCCTATTAATTTAATAAACCAAACCTGCTGCGCTTTCTGAGGGGCTTCCCATATTATTGTTTCTTCGGGTATCTGCGTCAGTATTTCATCAATAAGCCCCTGCCTCACTTCTCCCGAATCCCGGTAAATGCCAACATTGCCGCTTTCGCGCGCTTCGGCGATTACTTTCCATGCTCCGGCTTCAATTTCAGCGTTCATCAGTTTGATCCATTTATAGGGAGCAAATATCTTTTGAACATCTTTTGAGCCAACTTCTGAAATAACGGTTACCTGCTGTTTTAGCTTCCTGATATATTCGCATTTCTCATCGTGTTCTATTTCTATAGAGCCGTCAGATACTTCGGCGTATTCCATTTTATATTTATCCAGCACGCGGCAATATTCGTCAAACTGTCCGCGAACGATAAACGCCTCAAACAACGTTCCTCCAAAATATGCCGGAATACCGGCCTCGCGATAAATTTTTAGCTTTTCATCCAGGTTCGGCGTAACAAAAGAAGTAGCCCATCCCAATTTAATAAGATCGGTATACATACCGCAAACTTCTATAAAATCCTCTGCCTGCCTTAAGCTAAGCCCTTTATCCATAACCATAGTAATGCCGCTATTGCGGGGTTTTACGGTGCGGTCGGGAATATTCGTTAATGTGTAGTTCATGGGGTTTGAATTAGTTTCGTGAATATTATTTACCATGTAGTTCACAGGCTTTAGATTTGGTTATAGACTATAACAAAAAGTTCTAATGAAACAAAGATTAAGAAAAATATGCAGATGTGCAAATGTGCAGATACGTATTTTTGATAATAAAAAGGGTCTTTAAAGCGGGAGGCTTAAATTCAAGTGCATTTGAATTATGCGATGCACAAATGTTAATGTTATCTTAACAATTTGCACATCCGCATATCTTAACAATCTGACATCTGTTCATCTGCTAATTTGCATATCTGCACATCAGTAGTTTACTTGGTATACCTGTTAATAATGTCAACAATAACTTTATTCTTTTGCAATTGAGGCAGATAGTCAAAGAGTATATAATGCTTTTCCGGGTCCGAAGTTAATGCCAGTTCCAGGAAATTAAGCGCCTCTTTATAATCGCCCCGGGCAAATAAATAAGCTACCATGCGGTAATATAATTCTGCCGCATCCGGATTATTTTTTATCGCCTGCGACATTACCTCGATCGCGTCCACAAGCCTCGTTTGTTCATATAATATGGATGAATAGTCCAGCCAGGCATCAACATCAATAGGGTTTAATTCCACCACCTTTTCGTAGGCCTGTTCAGCCTCGGCTATGTGCCCGAGTTTATATTCGGCGTCTGCTATGGCAAACCAGTAATCCGCATTGGCAAGATCCAGGTCGAGCGCTTTTTTATAAAAATGCAGCGCTTCAAAGTAGCGCTCTTCAAAATCAAGTGTTACGCCTATCCCAAACCAGGCATCAGCCAGTTTGGTGTCCATTTTTACCGCCTTTTTATAAAAAGCACGGGCATCGTCCATTTGCTCAAGCTTTTCGTAGCATTCCCCTATAGCACAATAGGTATCGGCATTGGGCTGTTCGTATTCAAATGTCTGACGGTATACCTCTATAGCCTCCGCGTATTTTTCAAGGTTAACCAATGCATTACCCTTGTTAAAATAGGCAGAAGCAAAGCTGTCTTTTATTAAAATAGCGTAATCATAGGCATCAATTGCTTTTTCAAACAAACTAAGTTTGGTGAAAGCATTGCCCAAATTATACCACGCGGCATAACTGTAAGGTTCGCTGTCAATATATTGTTGATAAAACTGAACGCTCTCCTCCTGGTTGTCCATTACATCGTAACAAAAAGCCAGTTCATACAAAGCGTCCTGGTTTTCCATATTCTGTTTCAGACATAGTTTCAGATAGGTGATAGCAGTATCATAATCGCCCATGTTTTGATACACGTATGAAATATGCAACAGTATTTCATCTGTCTCTTCGGCAAGCCCAAGGGCTTTTTCATAATTTTCAAGCGCCTCCCCATAACGTTCCATGTTCTCGTAGAGGTTACCGCGGATAATATAAATATCCGCATCAGAAGCTTCCAGCATGGCTGCTTTCTCAAGCGATAAAAATGCATCGCTGACACGGTTCGTGACGACCATAAGCTGGGCTTGCTTGATCAGGAATACGGCGGCAAATGGATGTTGATTACATGCATATTCCACCACCTGGAGGGCTTTCGCCGGATCATTCTTTTCGATGTAGTAGTCGATAATGTTTTCAAACGCCTGCGCATCAAAAAAATACTGATCATGATTACGAATCATTTCTTCGTAACGTTCAACTGAAAACTTGGGATCTTCAGTGAAACCAAATTCAAATTCTTCTTCCATTCAATATATTTTTCAGAACGCGAGCTGCCATCAGCCTTGATCCCAATAGCTACCGGACGATCAGGGCCTTTTTAGCTTTTGCTGAGATCAAATTACAATTACTACGCTCCGTTAAGGAATTTAGTTTTCAACATTCAAACATTTTTAACATGGCTAATTACAAGTGCCTGATAATAAATGAAAAGCATTTTACTGATTTAGCCAGGCAGAAGATGAGTTGATAATAAATTGCCTTAAAGATTTTACATTTGACAAAAATACAAATTATGAGTCTTAATATTTCAGAGATCCTAAAGCATTTACATATTAACGACAATAACGAGGCGTTTAGTACAGGCAGTTATTGGGGAAGCAGCACGGGTTCAAGTATAAAAACGATTGTTTCGCCCGTTGATGGCGAAAGGATATCATCGGTAAAATTGGCTTCAGAAGCAGATTACAATAAGGTAATTGAAACGGCGGCGGATGCATTTAAAAAATGGCGCACCGTTCCAGCACCCAAACGCGGTGAAATAGTACGTCAAATTGGGGAAGCGCTGCGCAACAAAAAACAGGAACTGGGTACACTTGTATCTTACGAAATGGGTAAAAGTCTTCAGGAAGGTTTTGGCGAGGTGCAGGAGATGATAGACATTTGCGATTTTGCTGTTGGCTTAAGCAGGCAATTGTATGGGCTGACCATGCACTCCGAAAGGCCCGAACACCGGATGTATGAGCAATATCATCCGTTGGGTATAGTGGGAATTATTTCTGCATTTAATTTCCCGGTGGCAGTTTGGAGCTGGAATGCTATGCTCGCCTGGGTATGCGGTGATGTTTGCGTATGGAAACCATCGGAGAAAACGCCGTTGACCGCGATAGCCTGCCAGCACATTGCACAAGAGGTTTTTAAAAGGAATGATGTGCCCGAAGGCGTATCCTGCCTGGTAATCGGCGACAGGAATATAGGCGAACTGATGTCAAAAGATACCCGTGTGCCTCTGATATCGGCAACAGGGTCAACCAGAATGGGTAAAGCAGTGGGTGCCGCAGTGGGCGCGCGCCTGGGTCGTGGTTTACTGGAACTGGGTGGCAATAATGCCATTATTATCAGCGAACATGCCGATCTGGATACCTGCCTTGTTGGCGCTGTGTTTGGTGCCGTGGGCACCGCCGGCCAGCGATGCACCTCCACGCGAAGGCTTATTATTCACGAAAGTGTTTACGAACAGTTTAAACAAAAACTAATCCGTGCCTACGGTCAGATACGGATTGGTAATCCCCTGGATGAGCACAACCACATGGGGCCGCTTATTGATACAGACGCGGTAAAATTATATCTGGATGCGATAGAAAAATGCAAAGCAGAAGGTGGCAAATTTGTTGTGGAAGGTGGTAAACTTACGGGAGAGCATTTATCAGACTGCTATGTAAAACCATGTATAGCGGAGGTGGAGAATCATTACCAAATCGTTCAGCACGAAACCTTTGCGCCAATCCTTTATCTTATTAAATACCGTAACCTTGCTGAAGCCATAGAAATGCAAAATGGTGTTCCGCAGGGATTGTCATCTGCCATAATGACAAATAATTTAAGGGAAGCCGAACAATTCTTATCTTACGCCGGTTCTGATTGTGGTATCGCCAATGTAAACATCGGTACCTCAGGAGCAGAGATCGGCGGCGCTTTTGGAGGAGAAAAGGAAACAGGCGGCGGTCGCGAATCCGGATCGGATGCCTGGAAGGTTTATATGAGAAGACAAACCAATACCATTAATTATTCAACTAAATTACCATTGGCTCAAGGCATAAAATTCGACCTGTAGCTTATATTTAAATAAATTTAATGTATCTATTTCGCAAATTTCTTATAAGCTGCGTTTTTTTCGGGTTGGCATTTGCCAGCCTGAGCACACTTGCCCAAACATTTCCGCCAACTGAACCTGATCCGCCAAAAAATTGGTACACCCTCGACTTGAAAACTGATGGCTATTTCGGAGTTAGCTTAGCACAGGCTTACCAGTTTTTAAATGGCCTCAAAAGCAAGCCTGTGGTTGTAGCCATAATTGATAGCGGTATTGACACCCTGCAAAAAGATCTGCAAGGTGTATTGTGGGTAAACAAAAAGGAAAAAGCAGGCAACGGTAAAGATGATGACCACAATGGTTATATCGATGATATACACGGCTGGGACTTTTTAGGCGGCCCGGGTGGCAAAAGTGATTTTAGCGAAACCGAAGAGGAGGTAAGGGAATACCATAAGCTGAAAGGTAAATATCTGAATGCCACTGAAGCATCTGCAGAAAATAAAAAAGAATATGCTTATTGGCTTACTGTAAAAACGCTGTATGATTCAACCCTTACAAAGGCGCGCTCCGAGATCAGCCAGCTTTCGCCCATAGTAAATGCAATGGTTGAAACCAGCGGCTATATCAGGCATGCGTTGAATTTAAAGAACGACCAAACCTTCACCAAAGCGGATGTTGAGCATTTAAAACCGGGTAATGATACGCTTGCCGAGGTTAAAAATTTGTGGCTTGTTGCTTTTAGCCAGGATGTTTCGACCAGCACTAATGTTAAAGTAATAAAGGAGCTGAATGAGTATATGGCCAAGCTCAACAACGAGATTAGCCCCGACCTGGATGCCCGCAAGCGGATAGTTGGCGACAACCCGGATGTATTGAAGGACAAACCCTACGGCAACAATGTGCTGAAATATATGGATGCCTCGCATGGCACCGACGTTGCCGGCTTGGTTGGCGCCATACGCAACAACGGGTATGGTATTGATGGCGTGGCCGATAACGTAAGACTGATGGCTATTAAAGCTGTGCCTATTGGTGACGAATATGATAAGGACGAGGCCAACGCTATACACTACGCTGTTGACAATGGTGCGAAGATCATCAATATGAGTTTCGGCAAAAAGATATCTCCTCATAAGGAGTGGGTTGATGAAGCTTTTAAATATGCCGCCGCGCACGATGTTCTTTTGATACAGGCTTCAGGGAACGAAAACCAGGACATGGATGCAAAACCCGATTATCCAAATGATATTTTTTTAGATGGCTCTTCAACCGATGCGGATAATGTGATCAATGTGGGCGCATCCGGACTAAAACCTGATACCAACCTTGCGGCCACTTTCAGCAATTACGGCAAAAAGAACGTTGATGTTTTTGCGCCGGGGGTTAAAATCACCTCCATAGATTCGGATGCAGAACTTATTACCGACGATGGCACCAGCTTTTCGGCACCAATTGTAACGGGCATAGCGGCGTTGATATTAGAATATTATCCAAACCTGAGCGCGAGACAAATAAAACAGGCCATTATGCAATCCGCTGCGCCATTAACAGGCACTATGGTGTATAAACCCGGCACTAAAGAAAAGGTAGATTTCAGTACTTTATCAAAATCGGG
>JANYAB010000638.1 GCA_025355225.1 Bacteroidota bacterium | reverse complement strand
GGCCGACCAGCTTTTGATAATCGATCAAAAAAATGCCAATGGTCATTTTAATCATAATCTGTTTTTCCCGCAATCAACCCCAATATTTAAAAATGTAACGGAGGAACTGCAGGTAAACTGGAAGCACCAGGAGGATAATTTTGTAGACTTTAATGTGCAGCCCTTGATTCCTCACATGCTTTCTACCGAAGGGCCACGGATGGCGGTTGCAGATGTAAACCGCGATGGCCTGGATGACTTTTTTGTTTGTGGGGCAAAAGGTCAGCCGGGAGCATTATTTATTCAAAAACCTGATGGTCACTTCGAGTCGTCGATACAGCCGGACTTTGTTACAGATGCTGCAAGCGAGGATGTAGATGCTGTTTTTCTGGATGCAAACAAGGATGGTAATCCTGATCTGTTGGTAATCAGCGGAGGCAATGAACTGCCAAATGGATTGGCCGCTCTCGCCGATCGTTTGTATATCAATGATGGCAAAGGGGATTTTAAGCGCTCAAGTGACTTTCCTTCTATAAAACGCAATAAGTCGACAGTAGCCGTAGCCGACGTAAACCATGATGGTTACCCGGATATTTTTATTGGTGGGGCGCCCGATGCCAATAGATTTGGTCAAATTCCCGAATCATATTTACTGATGAATGATGGCCATGGCCGTTACCGTCAGGTACAGATCCCCGATGAATTAAAATATGCCGGTATGTTGCGGTCGGCTTCATTTGCTGATCTGGATAACGATGGCTGGCCCGACCTGGTAGTTGCGGGAGAGTGGATGCCTATAAAAGTTTTTATGAATAAGAAGGGCAGATTTGTTCAGCAGCATAATGATGAGCTGGATAAGTTATCGGGCTGGTGGCAAAGAATAGTGCTTGCTGATGCTGATGGCGATGGTAAAATTGATATAATAGCCGGCAACTATGGCTTAAACTCAAAACTAAAAGCAACGTCTGAAGATCCGTTGAAATTGTTCCTGTCCGACCTGGATAAAAACGGTACCGTTGATCCGATACTTACCCACAGTTTAAATCATAAGGATTATACATTTTTGGGTAAGGGAGATATCGAAAAACAGGTACCTTTGATAAAAAAGAAGTTTTTGTATTATCATGATTTTGCCGGAAAAACTGTCGGTGAGTTATTCGGGGACTCTATAAATGATAGCAAACCTTTGATAGCAAACTCTTTAGCATCCGGAGTTTTTTATAATAAAGGCAAAGGCGGGTTTGAATTTAAGGCATTCCCTTCTTCAGCGCAGGCCGCGCCTCTTTTTGGCTTTTCTCTTTTATCGGGGACCTATAAAGGGATATTGGCCGGAGGTAATTTTTCAGGAGTGTTGCCATATGAGGGAAGATATGATGCCGATTTCGGAGATATTATGATTTTAGATAAGAATAGAAATGTTAAATGCCTATTACCTGTTTCCTCTGGATTTTTATTGAAAGGAGAGGTACGGGACATAAAAACTATAAAAACTGCAACAGGAACAATTTATGCTGTCGCATTTAATAATAACCAAATCCAATTTTTTAAATTAAATAATTGAATATGAATAAACTGTTTGCATTACTACTTGGTTTAGGTCTTTTTTGCAATAATGTAACACATGCACAGGATGCATGGGTAATAAAGGCTGATAAAATTGACCCGTCTAATTACTATGGTATTACTGTGGCTAATGGCATGATCGGTATCGTATCCTCGCCAGAGCCTTTTAAAGTAAAAAATGTAGTACTTGCAGGTGCATATGATCTGTATGGCCGGGGCAGGGTAAGCAATTTCCTGAATAGTTTTAATCTGCTTAATATGTATCTCGAGATAAATGGCCAACGCATAGATGCCAAAAATATCAGCAACTTTAAGCAGGAGCTTGATATGCAGCGTGCCGCATTTACTACCACTTTTGATTACGGTGATGCTGCTTCTGTAAAATATACTTACTATTCGTTGAGACACATGCCTTTTACTGTTCTGATGGACATTTCAATAACGGCCAAAAAACCAATAATTATTACGGCTGCCAGCGTAATGGAAGCGCCGGACGCTTTAAAAGAGGTACAGAATTATTATAATGAGATCGATAGGCCGCACGTTACAATTAGCTTACTTACTTCTACGGCCAAGAGTCCAACCGGAAAATTGCAGTTATGTGCATCAAATACTTTTTTGTTTAGCGAGGCGCATACACAGGAGCCGAGGGTGATACATGAGATGTGGGATAATAATATGCACCTGATGAAATTTAGCAAGTCAATTGCTGCAGGACAGACTTATCAGTATGCAGTTGCGGGCTCGTCTATAACGTCTGCACACGATGCTGACCCCTTAAACCAGGCCGAGCGTTTAACCATCTTCGCCAAATTGGAGGGGCGTGAACGTCTGATCCAATACCACACCAAGGCTTGGGATGAGCTATGGAAAAGTGATATAAAAATTGAAGGGGATGAACAGGCGCAGCAGGATGTACATAGTATGCTGTATCATTTGTATTCCTTTTCGCGGGCAGGCACAGCTTATTCGCCATCACCTATGGGGCTATCGGGCCTGGGGTATAACGGGCATGTTTTTTGGGATGCCGATGTTTGGATGTATCCGGCTCTGCTGGTTCTGCACCCTGAAATTGCCAAATCATTGGTCGAATATCGTTACCAGCGGTTAGGTGCAGCCAGGCAAAACGCTTTTTCGCATGGCTACAAAGGCGCCATGTTCCCCTGGGAAAGTGCAGATAGCGGGGTAGAGGAAACACCTGTTTGGGCGTTGAGCGGCCCGTTTGAGCATCATATTACGGCGGATGTTGCATTGGCGGCATGGAATTATTACTGTGTAACCCAGGATAAACAATGGCTATTGGAAAAAGGATGGCCAATATTATCTGCAACTGCCGATTTCTGGGCAAGCCGTGTTGAACGTAACGGTCTGGGGCATTTCGATATAAAGGATGTGGTGGCGGCAGATGAATGGGCTGAAAACGTAGATAACAATGCTTTTACAAACGCAGCAGCGAAAGCGAATTTGCAAAATGCAATAGCTGCGGCAAAGATATTAGGGGTTAAAGCTGACCCTGACTGGCAGCTTGTGGCTCAAAATATACCGATATTAAAATTCCCTGATGGGGTAACAAAGGAGTTCGAAACATATAATGGCGAAGGAATCAAGCAGGCTGATGTTAACCTGCTGGCTTATCCTTTAAAAACAATAACAGATCCGGCGCAAATAAAAAAGGACCTGGAATATTATGAAACACGTGTGCCAAATGCTGGCACACCGGCCATGACACAAGGTATATTTACTTTATTATACGCGCGTTTAGGTAATGGTGATAAAGCCTATCATTTTTTTAAAGATGCCTATGTTCCAAACCTGAATCCGCCATTGCGGGTAATTGCCGAAACCAAAGGTGGCACCAACCCGTATTTTGCTACGGGTGCCGGAGGGATTGTTCAGAGTATTTTGATGGGATTTGGCGGACTGGAAATCACTCCCAAAGGCATTGTACAGATCAA
>JANYAB010000404.1 GCA_025355225.1 Bacteroidota bacterium | reverse complement strand
AGGGCGGCGCGGTGCCCCGCTACGCGCTGAGGTTTCCCCGCGTGACGGGCGAGCCTGAAAACTTTGCGCGAAAGCCTGCATCATCAAGGTGCAAAAGTTCAGAGAGCGCTGGAGCCACAAGATCTGCACGCGCCGCAAATTTCACTTCTCGATAACAATATCAATGCTGATCCTCATAACTAAAATTATCTGCGGGATACGGAACAATAAACGTTTGTTCAACACGCGTTGATATCCTGAAATAAGGCACCCAGATAGCGGCAATAATAATTGACCTGATCATGGCTGATAATAACGAACTATCAGCCCCTTTAATATTAATTGCAAAAACATAATCTATTATAAGAAATATAGCCGCAAAAATAAAATACCCGCTAATGAACTTGGGCAGTATATCGCGCTTATTTAACAGCAAAATAAGGCAAAACACAGCATAGCCCATCAGAATAGTATAGCCTGTAGTTTCAAATATCAGGGCCGATTTGAACCATATTGCCGAACTGCCATGGGTTAATGTATTCCATTTACTAATGGCAAAATAATCATTATTGACCAATAGTATCATTACACTTAATGGGGTTATTACAAGTCCAATCAGGATCAGGACAAGCCAGCCGCCAATTGTAATAAATGTAGCCCCTGGTGCAAAAACAATAGGGGGAGTTTCGGTTCGGTAAATTCGTCTACCCACAAATATGATCGTCCCTAAAATCAGCAAGACCAACACCGTTAGCCAGATATTTAGTACAAAAGGAGGGTTACCAGTTGAATGTCCAATGTTATAGGAAAGCTCGTCATTTTTCAGCTTATCAATGTCCTTTTTAAATTCTTCAGCTTTGTCGACCGGCACATAGCTTTTGAGATAAGCGAACTGGTAATGGAGGGAAAGCGTATCAGCCCGGGCCGAGTAATCGGACATAAATCGATAAGCATCCCGCTTAATGGAATCACCACGAACGGTTATATCCCACCCATTAGACAATACTACCTTAATGGTATAATCCATTGCATAAGGGAAATTAACGGCAATGGGTGTCTTTGTCTGGTTAGATATAGATGGCAACTGCTCACTAATATAATTCGCATAAAAATTAACTGATGCTCTACCCGATAATGAATCCTTTTTATAAAAATCACTTATTAAATAGCTTTCAATTGTCGTAAGCTGATTCTTGTGCTCATCATCAATTATCTGCACAGAATCTTTAGCTTCAATTTTCGAATAGATTTTTGAATAATAATCGAGGTACGCTTTTTCGGTTTCAGCCATACTTGCATCAGCAAGATTGGCTCTTTCGCTGTCGGCCTGATTCAGGGTATAGATAGTTTTTACGTCCAGCCTCACTTTGGCATTCTCTTCCTTTTTCACGGTGTATTTTTCCTCGCAAACTATCTTACCTGTTTTGGAAAAAGGAATAACTGTGAGATTGCTATTACCGGGCTTCAATATCAGACCCCGTCCATAATTCGGAAAATAAATAGCTGTTCCATCACCTCTTTGGTTGGACATAGTTGCATCTACCCAAATTTGTTGGCCATTTATGGTAGCGACAACAACCGCATGATCGAATACGCCCGGAGTGGGAAGATACTGCTCTATTTTGTTACCGTTTGAATTAACCAATGCCATTTCGGCTTCAATACCATCTGCCTTAAGCATAGAAACCAATAGCAACGATTTATCCTTGCAGTCGCCATAACGTTGATCGTAAACCTTTTCGGGGCGATTGGCGCGATGCGAATACTCTCCAATTTCGATACCCATATACCTCACCTCGTCCTGAACAATTTTAACGGCATTTCTAAAATATGCCACCTTATCGTTTCCGTTTTTACCTTTTAGTTTCGCGATTAATAAAGCAAGGTTGCCTTTAATTTTAACCTCTGGAGGATTAATTTTTAAATCCCAGTTAACTTCCTCGGCCCAGCTATCATATTCGCTTATCTGTACATGTTCGTACTGATCAAACCAGGCCGGTTGGTGGTCGTTTTCAACAACTGGCTTAACCAGGAAATCCTCCCATATATATCGTTTAAGCCCGTTACTTTCGGTAATTACCGGCTTAATCCCTGTATTAAATGCCTTCATATTCAGCTTCCTGCCAGCCGATGATACTAAAGCAATATATTGATGAGCAATTGGCTGACTGCCCTGCAGATAAATGTCTTTGAAAAATTTATTATTAAAGATTGGGTTTCTGCCGGTAATGGTATAGGCGTATTCTATCCGGTCCCCTTTGCGAATATCACGGATGATAAAATTTGCAGAATAACTTCCCTGATAAATAAATTTTGAAAAATCCTGTTCGTCGGCAAGTATTTTAAAATCTGACAGTTTCAGTCGATCTTGCGGTTTATTGTCTCTCCATACCACAATTTCGTGAAAATCAAGTCGCTCATAGGTCGGATCAAAACTGACTGAAACCTGCGATCCATCCTGTATTCCTGTACTCGAAACTATTTCCCTAATGTAGTGCCGGTATTCAGCCTGCTTCTCCACATGTATTTGTCTTTCTATCAAAGCGTAGAAATAACCGCTTTCTATAGTGCGCGAAGATGGTTTTTTATTGTAGTCGCCATAAACACCGAGCCAGGCCGGTTTGGGAGAAAAATGCACTTCAGGGATTCCGGCATATGATTTTTCCAGTCCGAAAAGCATCAGCGCAATACAGTTAATAACAATAATTGACAAGGTTGAGGCTCGTTGCATACTGGTGTTGAAAGTAAATAAAGATGATGACTTTATCTAACATTCGGGTTTTTTAATGCATTTCTAAAAAGTTCACATCTGTTTACCGATATTAGACCAACCGATGAGCCACAACAACCTAACTGATAATCATATCGTCAGCCTTGTTTCGAAATTTAAGATCGATACAGAAATCGCGTCAATAAAACCTTTTGGTTCTGGTCATATTAATGATACTTATCGCATCACAAACAGCGATCCTAATGGTCCGGATTATCTGCTGCAGCGCATCAATCACCATGTGTTCAGGGATGTGCCGCTTTTGATGAATAATCTGCTGCTTGTACTTGGCCATCTGAAAAAAAAGCTCGAACTGATACCGGGAGCGAACCCGGAGAATGAAACGCTAACCCTCGTGGAGACCAGGAACAACCAGGCTTATTTTAAAGACGATGATGGCAACTTTTGGCGTGTTTTCCATTTTTTAAAGGGCACCAAATGCTACGACCTGGTTGAAACCGAAAAACAGGCATTTGAAGGCGGCAAGGCATTCGGCCGTTTCCAGGCTTTACTTTCCGACCTGGATACCAGCCTGGTAAAGGATACTATACCCAATTTTCACCATATCGGATCCCGCTTAAATAAGCTTCAGCAGACAATTGACGCAGATGCCGTGGGACGAGTAAAACTGGTATTGCCCGAAATTGACTTTATCAAACTTCGGACAGACAAAATGAGCGAAATATTGGCCATGGGCAAAGCGGGAATTTTGCCTTTGAGGATAATACATAACGATACTAAATTTAACAACGTTTTATTGGACAGCGACGATAACGCCCAATGTGTGATAGACCTGGATACGGTTATGCCAGGATACGCGGCTTATGATTTTGGCGACTCGATACGTACCATTATCAATACTGCCGCCGAAGACGAGCCAGACCTCAATAAGATTGGCCTGAATATCCCTTTGTTTGAAGCTTATGCCCAGGGCTATTTACAGGAAGCCATTGGATTTTTAACAGAAACCGGAGTGGATTCACTAATTAAAGGTGTATTACTTTTACCTTATATACAGGCGGTACGCTTCTTAACAGATTATTTGGATGGCGATCATTATTTTAAAATTCACACGCCCCATCATAATCTTCAGCGCGCAAAAGCACAATTGACGTTAGTGAAAAAATTAGAAAAGAGCCAGGAAGAGCTTCAGCAAATCATTTTAAAAACCTATCGTAATCTTCAACAATAAGTTTATTATCTAATTTAATAATAAATTAAATTATTTTTTTTCGCTATCGCCTGTGCGACAGCAATTTAACTATAACAGAATTTACATCACTCCTAAAGCAAAAAAAATCAAATAATTTCTTTGAAAATTATTTGATTTACTTTAGCTTTAATCATCCAATGACAAAACATTATGAGAAGAGGCACTGTGGACCAAAGGTCCGCGCGTTCGTTGTTGGAACAAGGTTTCCACAACTCATCCCAGAAGTTAGTTTCCGATGACACATCATCGCGTAGTGAGGCAGATTACAGCCCGCTGAATTCGGCTGCACTCAAAAAGCAGGTTAATGAAACTGAAAATCCGGTCCTTTTTTGGAAACAGCAATTGGATATTAATGTCCCGTTTTTAGGGATACCCACTGATTTTCCGAGGTCGGCAACAACTTCTGATCGGATAGATCATGTGTCTTTTTCGCTGTCTGGTTCTTGTCTGAATGCGCTTAAACAATTAAGCAAAGAATCAGATACTACCCTTTTTACCCTATTTCTGGCTGCTTATAATCTGCTTTTGTTTAGATATACCCGGCAGGAAGATATTGTGATTGGGTTCCCCACGCTTAAAAATATTTTTAATGAGAAAGGGGAATTAATAAATACGCTGCATAATACGGAGATTTTCCGAACAGATTTGTCTGGCAACCCTTCTTTCAACGGGTTGCTTAAACGGGTTCACAATATAGTTTTAGAAGGCGACAGCCATAAAGATGTGCCCTATGAAGCTCTGGAAGACGTAATGAAGTTAGAATTTGGGGCTCATTACACCGGTTTGTACAATATAATGTTTTCGTTCAGGAACTCAGGGGTTGGGGATAATGAGATCAAAGACTGGATCGCAAATATCAGTGTACCTGAAAACGCCAGGAGGACAATCGATTTAGCTTTATATGCACAAGAAACAACACAAGGATTAAACGGAGTTTGGACCTATAACTCAGAATTATTTGGAGAGGAAACTATTAAACGGCTTGCAAAACATTTTGGGGTTTTATTGGAAAGCATAGTTTCAAACCCGCAGCAAAGCATAGCGCTATTGCCATTACTTACTGATAAAGAGATCCATCAGCTAACTTCGGAGTGGAACCGCTCGGAAGTTAATTATCCGACCGATAAGTGCATTCATGAGTTATTTGAGGAGCAGGTTAGAAAAACACCTGATGCGATAGCGTTAGTTTTTGAAAAGAAAGAATTAACCTATGCAGAACTAAACAAGCTCGCCAATCAACTGGCTCGTTATCTCATCAACAGGGGCGTTAAGAAAGAAACGTTGGTACCGCTTTGTATCGGTCGCTCACTTGAAATGATAATAGGAATTTTGGGAATACTTAAAGCCGGGGGAGCTTATGTGCCGATAGATCCGAATTATCCTTTAGAAAGGCTGTCGTTTTTACTTTACGACACCGGCGCGCGTGTAGTAGTTTGTAATAAGGAGAGTAAACTAAAACTGCAGGCTTTCCATAATATCGACTTTGTTGAATTAAACAATGAGGCGTCGTTCCTGGAATACCAGTCTGCCGATAATTTAAATATTGATGTTTCTTCAAATAACCTTGCCTATATTATTTACACTTCTGGCTCTACAGGTAAGCCCAAAGGGGTGATGATTGAACACCGGGCGCTGGCAGATCATTGTTATGGTGTGATTGAAAGTGCCGGTTTAACAACCTGCAGGTTCTTCGCTCTTTTTTCGCCATTGGTTTTTGATGCCGGGCATTCCATTATCCATTCATGTTTTATTCTTGGCGCTTCCCTGCATGTTTTATCCGAAGAGTTAATTTTGAATGCCGAAAAGGCTACCACCTACCTGGACGATCATGCTATCGACTGTATTAAAATCGTTCCTTCTTTATGGCTTTCCTATGCAGGTTTACAAAACATAGCCTTATCCAAAAAGGTAATTATTTTTGGAGGAGAAGCTTTTCCCTTAAGTATACTTAACTATCTGCGAAAGGCAGGCTACGCGGGAGCGATATATAACCATTATGGCCCAACTGAAGTCACCATTGGAAAATGTATACATAAGGTAGATTTAAATAAATCTTACCGCACGGTTCCCATCGGGAAACCATTTTCAAATACACAACTTTATGTTCTCGATGATTATCTCCAATTAACACCTGTAGGCTTAGAGGGGGAACTCTATGTTGCAGGCGATGGCTTAGCCCGTGGTTATCGGAATCAACCTGATTTAACCGCTGAAAAATTTATTTCAAACCCGTTCGATACTGACTCACCGGGAAGGATCTATAAAACAGGGGATAAAGTAAGATGGTTATTTGATGGGAATATTGAGTATTTGGGGCGCGCCGATGACCAGGTAAAAATACAGGGGCATCGTATTGAATTGGGAGAGATAGAGGAGGCACTGCTTCAAAGCGAATTGGTATGCCAGGCCGTGGTACTTGCCAATGCAGATAAAAATGGCAACAAACGATTGGTAGAATATATAGTACCTGCCAAGTCCTATAACAAAGACGCCTTAACCGCTTTTTTAAAGAAAAAGCTGCCCGAATATATGGTTCCGGTTAAATGCATCGAACTTGAAACCCTGCCGCTGACCACGAACGGGAAAATAAATAAAAAGGCCTTGGAAAGTTTAGATGAGACAGAAAAAAAATACGTAGCACCGGGAGACAAAGTTGAAGCAGAATTGGCAACGATTTGGCAAAATTTGTTAAAAATAGACAAGATAAGTATCCATGATGATTTTTTTGATCTGGGCGGAAATTCTATTCATGCGGTTAGTTTGTTTGCAAAAATTAAAAAGATATTCCATAAGGATTTTCCCCTCGTAACTATCTTTAGTGCTCCAACTATTTATCAATTGGCTGTTGCAATAAAAGCACCGGCAAAAACATTAACATCATTTTCTTCGCTTATCCCAATTCAGCCAAACGGCTCAAAAACTCCATTATTCACAGTACATGCCGGTCATGGAGATATACTATTTTATCAAAACCTTGCGGAGAGTTTAGGGCCCGACCAACCCTTTTATGCGCTCCAGGCGAAGGGGATAAACGGAATTGAACTTCCCTATCACCAAATGGAAGAGATGGCAGAATACTACATAAGCGAGATCCGTAAAGTTCAGCCTGAAGGGCCCTATTATCTCGCCGGTTATTGTTTAGGTGCACGTATCATCTTTGAAATGGCGCAGCAGTTAACCAGGCAGGGACAAAAAATTGCGCTGCTTGCTAATTTAAATGGCATCTCGCCAACTTATCGCCATGTTGCAATTAAACCTTTTGTTGAAACGAACGGAACATCTCAAGTTGGGCTAGCAAAAGTATCCCATCATTTAAATAATATGGCAAAAATAAGTCTGAAGGATAAGGTTTTATATCTTTCCGGCAAACTTAAGAAACGAATTATTTACCGATTGACGATGCCTGCTTTTTTGTTGAAATTTAAAACTTGCGAGTTAATATTCAAGCTTTACCTTCTTTTCAAACTAAAGGCGCCAGGCTCTATTGCAAGATTCTATGTTGGTGGTTCGCTGCATATGCTGCAATCTAAATACAGACCAAAAGAGTATCCGGGTTCAATGGTCGTTTTACGGTCACCGGGTATATACCCAGATCCTTATTTGGGCTGGCGGAACTTAGTAAAAGGCGAAATAAAAACATACGATATTCCCGGTATACATACTAATCGAAGGGATATCATGAACGAGCCATTTGTTCAATTTACAGCCAAAGAACTTGCCTGTTTTTTAGAGCATTAGCGATTACATTGGAATTTGAGCCCGCGTAAGACAACCGACAATTAAATCGAATGAATTTGAGAACTCAACTTTCCATCCCCATAAAACAAATAATAAATATTTCTTTTGGCGGAAGCTTTGAAAATGATTTGATTTATTTATAGCTTTAAGTAACCAATTTTAAAATGTCATGAGGGAAAATTCTGTGGAACAAAGTTCCACCAACTCGTCATTGGAATCAGGTTCAGTTAACTCATCTCCGGGGTATGAGGTTAATAGTGAGGCAATGAAGTTAAATCCCGGCCAATATCAATTCAAACTTTATACAAAATTGAATTATATACTTGTATAAGAGCCATTTACTCTTTATCCAATTTTCATATTATAAGCCGATAAATTCTAATTTATTTATGCATAAAACTAAAAAATAACTTGATACAGAATTAATATACACACTATTTAAGATTAGTGTATTTGACGATAAAGCGAAATATTTTGATACCCCGATATTATACTTTATTATGAGTCCCTCAAAACAAAATGCGCCTGAAAATGACGTAGCAGAAAACCCGATTTTATTTTGGGCGCAGCAATTAGATATTAACACCCCCATTTTAGAATTACCCGCTGATTTTCCGCGCTCACCAACCACTTCATACCGGATAGGTCATGTTTCTTTTTTACTGCCTGATTCTTGCTATGATGCGCTTGAACAATTAGACAAGCAACTGGATACCAAACTATTTACAACAATACTTGCAGCTTATAATGCGCTTTTGTTTAGATACACAGGGCAGGAAGATATTGTGATAGGGTACCCTGCTCTTGAAAATAAGTTCAATGAGACAGGGGAATTGATTGGTAAACTTTATAATACCAAAGTTTACCGGACAGATTTGTCAGATAACCCCTCTTTCTGTGAACTACTTCAACGTGTTAATCACATAGTCGAAGAAGGGAACAGGCATCAGGATGTCCCCTATGAAGAGTTGGAAAATATGATGAAGTTGGAATTAGGGGCAAATTACACCGGTTTATACAACGTGATATTTTCGTTCAGGAATACAGAGGTTGAGAATAATGAAATCAATAACTGGACTGCAAATATCAGCGTACCTGAAAACGCCAGGGGTGCTATTGATTTAGCCTTGTATATAGAAGAAACAATACAGGGATTAAGAGGAGTTTGGACCTATAACTCAGCATTATTTGAAGCTGAAACTATTAAGCGGCTTGCTAAACATTTTGAAGTTTTATTAGGAGGTATAGTTTCTGATCCACAGGAAACCATTGCGCGATTGCCATTATTGACAGATAAAGAGCACCATCAACTAACTGTAGAATGGAACAACACAGCTATAAGTCACCCTGTCAACAAGTGCATTCATGAGTTATTTGAGGCGCAGGTAAGAAAAACACCCAAAGCCACGGCATTGGTTTTTGACAATAAAGAATTAACCTATGCCGAACTCAATGAGCGTGCCAACCAGCTGGGCCATTACCTCCGCAACAGGGGTGTTAAAAAAGAAATACTGGTGCCCGTTTGTATGGGCCGTTCCCTTGAAATGATCATCGGGATATGGGGAATACTGAAAGCCGGGGGGGCTTATGTACCCGTCGATCCAAATTATCCCTTAGAAAGAATAGCGTTTTTACTGTACGACACCGGAGCTTCTGTAGTTATTGGCAATAAAGAGAGCAAAACCAAGCTGGAAACTTTTCAAAATATCGATTTTGTCGAATTAAACCCTGAATCATCATTTCTGGAATACCAATCTGTGGATAATTTAAATATTGATGTTTCTTCAAATAACCTTGCCTATGTTATTTATACTTCGGGTACTACAGGCAAGCCCAAAGGAGTGATGATTGAACATCGCAGTTTAGCGAATTATTTACTGAATAGTAAAACCACGTATATTAACAGGGGTGAGCAGATTTCAGGAAGTTTCATACACTTATCCTACACGTTCGACGCATCATTGACCGCGATATTTATGCCGCTTCTTTCCGGCAAATTGGTGGCGCTTAGTTCAAAAAATTCTGCAGATGTGTTTGAAGATATCAATCTTCTGAAATATGGCCCTTATGATTTTTTAAAAATAACACCTGTACACCTTGAATTAATACATTCAAAGCTAAAAGACGACAATGGTAAATTATTAACCCGGAAACTGGTAATAGGCGGAGAAGCATTACTTCCGGCGCATTTTAGTCATCTCATTGAAGAAGACATTGATATAGAGATAATTAATGAATACGGACCTACAGAAGCAACGGTAGGCTGCAGTACTTATAATTTTTATCCGGTTAAAGATTATGACATGATAAAAGAAGGTATATCTATTGGCAAACCTATAGATAATACCCAATTATACATACTTGATCAGAAAAGCGAATTAGTCCCAGTTGGCATAACAGGTGAAATATGCATAGGGGGAATCGGTCTTTCGCGGGGATATTTAAACCGGCCGGAATTAACGGCGGAGAAATTCATCAGCAACCCGTTTAGTAAGGAACATGGCACCAGGTTATACCGGACAGGCGACATGGGCCGCTGGCTACCAGATGGGAACATAGCGTATTTAGGCAGAATGGATGACCAGATAAAAGTCCGTGGATACCGGATAGAACTTGGAGAGATCGAGAAAGTCCTTAACCAAAGTGACAGTGTACACCAGGCAGTGGTACTTGCAAATACAGATAAAAAGGGCAATAAGCACCTGATAGGCTATGTTGTACCACGCGGGATGTTTGATAAGCAGGCGATACGCGACTACTTGAGCAGGAAGCTGCCCGAGTACATGGTGCCATCTTTATGGGTAGAACTGGATAAGCTGCCATTGACGTCAAACGGGAAAATCGACCGGAAGACCTTGCCCGATCCGGATTTAACGGGCATGTTAGCCGAATATGTTGCACCGGCTAACGAAACGGAACGCGTGCTGGCGGAACTCTGGCGGGAGCTGCTCGGCATTGAGCGGGTGGGAATCTACGATAACTTTTTTGATCTTGGTGGAAATTCAATGTATGCAAGTATTTTGTTTGCAAAAATTAAAAAGAAATTCCATAAAGACTTTTCATTTGCTACCATTTTTAGTGCCCCGACTATTTACCAATTGGCTGTCGCAATAAAAGAGCCGGCAACGGCATTATCATCATTTAAGTTTCTTATTCCCATCCAGCCAAATGGATCAAAAACTCCATTATTCTGTGTTCATGGCGGTTGGGGTGATGTACTTTTTTATGAAAGACTTGCTACATGTTTGGGTCAGGATCAACCATTTTATGGAATTCAGGCAAGGGGGATGAATGGAATTGAACGCCCTTCTTCCCAAATGGAACAGATGGCAGATGATTATATAAGCGAGATCCGTAAAGTTCAGCCTAAGGGCCCTTACTATCTTGGCGGCTTTTGTTTAGGCGCGCAGATCATTTTTGAAATGGCACAACAATTGACCCTTCAGGGGGAAAAAGTAGCCCTGCTTGCTAATTTAAATGGCATTTCTCCCACTTATAACCCTGCCTCAAATCGTCAAAATGCCGGCACTAATGGGACGTCCCAAGGCGTATTTGCAAAAGCATCAAATCATTTAAATGGTATCGCAAAACTAAGTTTAATGGAAAAGGTCATCTACATTTCTAAAAAACTTAAGAGACAGGTTATTTATAAATTAAGAAGACTTTTTTATTTGGTGCGAAATAAAGCAATGGTATTATTGACTACCGCCCATATCCTTTTGATCAAACTAGTATGTAACCTTTATTTTCTTTTTAAACAAAAAATACCCGAAAGAATCGCACGATTTTACGTAGGCTATTTGCTGTATGAATTGCAAACTAATTACAAACCAAAGGCCTATGCAGGTTCAATGGCCATTTTTAGATCACCTGGCCTTTATACCGAGCCTACCCTGGGTTGGAAGAGTTTTGTACAAGGTGAAATAAAAACATTTGATATTCCAGGCATGCACATAAGGCGAAAAGAAATCATGAACGAGCCATTTGTTCAATTTTTAGCCAAAGAACTTAAAAACTGTTTAGATAATTAGGATTACTTTCAATCAAACCCGCGTTCACTTACTGAATTATCCTGTACAAATGGATCACCTGCCCGCCGCCGGCAGCAAGCTCAGTATTGATCACACTTTGATTGTTCACCGGCCGGGCTACTTTAACCAAATGATCGGGGTCTTTGTCCGCGTCAGGGGCATCGCTATAAACCTCGGCCATATAATCGCCGACGGGTAAAAAAGACAAATCTGTTTTTATATTGTGGGCGGTGTTATTACTAATAGAGCCTATATACCAATCATTGCCTTTGCGCCTCGCAACAGTAACGTATTCGCTCACTTTTGCATTCAGCACTTTCGTTTCCTCCCAGGTAAGGGGCACCTTCTTTAAAAAATCAAACCCTGGTTTACCGATGTAAGCATCGGGATAATCACATACCATGCCCTGTCCATTCTCCAGCACCACATACATACCCAGCATATGGCAGCGCGTACCCAATACCATAGGAGCAGTATAGTGCACCTTGAATGTTTTAGCGTTTGCCGCTCTGAAACCTCCTAAATGGTAGTCAGTAGAACCTGCAAGCAAACGTGTAAACGCAATATTGAGATCGGCGTCCGGTGTAACCCTATCACCCCATTTGTCGTTCTCATAGTTAAGTGATCCTTCGCGGGTAAACTCATTGGGATAAGTGCGG
>JANYAB010000614.1 GCA_025355225.1 Bacteroidota bacterium | reverse complement strand
TACCGAAATTATACCCGATATCCAGTTGGTTAGTTTTGAGTGCTGGTTTTCAAATACAAAGGCCAGCGGATCGGCAACATTCAGTTTGGTGTAATTAGTCATTCCTGTTAATATTAAAACAAGAATAATATAAAGTACCGTACAAATAATCAGCGTATTAAACATGGCCCTGGGCAGATCGCGCTGAGGCTCCTGACATTCTTCGGCGGTAGTAGATATCGCATCAAAACCTATATAAGCGAAAAACACAGCCGACACCCCCTTCATTACTCCCCCAAAGCCATTTGGCATAAACGGATGCCAATTACCGGGGTTTACGTAAAATGCGCCGGCAATGATCACCAGTACGATGATCCCCAATTTTGTTAATACCAGGATATTGTTTGTCTTTTTTGATTCTTTGATGCCAATGTATACAACGTAGGTGATCAGCACTACAATAAGCAGTGCAGGTATATTCATTACAACCCTTAGATCGCCCCATCCCGGTGCATGCATCCAGGCGTTGTAAGCATTTGTAAGGTTCTCGTCTATAGCGCCTAATGCCTTCCCATGGGCCAATTGATCCTTCACCTCGTTAAAACCCGAATGTGCCGACATATAATCCATTGTCATCCAGGCAGGTACATGAATATTGAAACCAGCCAGCACTCTAACAAAGTACTGACTCCATGATATGGCCACCGCTATATTGCCTATTGCGTACTCCATCAACAGATCCCAGCCAATAATCCATGCGAATAGTTCACCAAAAGCGATATAGGAATAAGTGTAAGCGCTTCCAGACACCGGTACCGCGGATGCGAATTCAGCGTAACAAAAAGCGGCAAATCCGCAGGCAACTGCGGTAAAGGTGAAAAGCAATATTACCGCGGGACCGCCATGATAACTGGCAGATCCAATAGCGGTAAAAACACCTGTGCCTATTACCGCGGCTATGCCCAAAAAAGTTAGATCTTTTACTTTTAAAGCTCTGTTAAGACGGGCCCCGCCGGGATGGTCATGATCTCCATATCCCTTTTCAGCGTCAGCCAATATTTTTTCGATTGATTTTCTGCGAAATAAGCTTTTCGACATATAGTTTTAAATGTTACGCTAAGTCCAAACATAACTATTTTTTTGCATTGAATTAAATGGCATATTCTATTAACTTGCGCCATGAAAAGGGATATAAATGAGATTTTTCGCAGAATAAAGTGGCTGGTTATCCCCTATCTGCTCATTTTGTGTATTTGTTTAATTATCAAACTGATCTATTCGCGCGAAATGATCTATTTTACCGTGAACGGGATCAATAGCCCGGTGGCTGATTTCCTGGCACCGTTTGCCACTGACCTGGGTAACGGCTGGACAGCGGTGGCCGTAGCAGCTGTACTGTCCCTATTTAATTACCGTAAAGCTTTAATTGTGGTGACTGCCTGGGCTGTTACTTCTATCGTAGCACAGATCATTAAATATATTTTTGATGCGCCCCGGCCTAAGCTGCTTTATAAAGATCAGCTTGCGCGTATACATTTCGTGAAGGGTGTTGATATACTTAGCCTGCACAGCTTCCCTTCAGGACATACGGTAACCGCTTTTTCATTAGCTGTACTGTTTACCTACTGGAGCAGGAATAAGGCATGGGGGCCTGTATTCCTGCTCATTGCTATACTGGTGGGCTATTCGCGCATGTACCTGAGCGAACATTTTTTTGAAGACGTAACTGCAGGTTCCATAATTGGCGTTATCCTCACCGTTATCTGGCTATATTGGCTCGATAATAAGACCTTTATACAGCGTCCCAAATGGCAAAGGGGTTTGTTACGTTAATTCGGCAACCTTCCTCTTTCTCAGTATCAACCATAGGATAACCAATACGACGATTAAACCGCCGCCGATAGCTATTAACAAATTTATGTTTAACCCGGTCGACTTTCTTGTATCTGTATACTGGTCATTGCGCTGAAGTTCAGGCGAAAGTTTTATCGAGCTGAAAAAGGCTTTGGATTCGTCCTTTATCATATCCTTTCGGGCATCGTTGTAACCATATTCAAAAGTATATGTTGCGTCCTGGGTATAAAGCAACAAGAATCTTCTGTTCTGGATATCGCCGTTCACATCAGTTGTCACTAAAGTAAAAGCTTTCGCTTTTAATGTGCCGACTGTTGTATCACGGACAAACTGGGCGCTCCCTCCGCCCGATTGGCCTTGTATGCCTTTAATGTAGTTCTTCAGGACCGAATTTAAGTCTTTTTCCTTTTTTAAGGGCTGGTTTCCTTTGGCGTTTGGTTCGCTTATGGCTACAACGTAAGCAAAGTCGGTGGTCGCCGAAATAATATGTTGTCCTAAAGTATCTCTTGTGCTGTAAACGGCAGGTAATGAGATGGTCACCAGGCTGTCCAGTTTTACTGGCTTTAATCCCTGGCCATGTACTGTATTCACTAAAAACAGCACACCGAAAAATATAATTAGCTTCTTCATAAGATTTAACAACCCCATAAAGTGCAATAAAGTTTTAATTATTGTGGATGAGTTGAGGAATGATGCAATCTTGCTCATTTGTTTGAACTAAGATTTATAGGATTTTAGGATGCTAAGATTTAAAAATGTCTCTCTTTTAAACCTAACATTAAACGCTTAATCCTATAATTCTGAAATCCTATAAATCGTAGTTCAAACTGCTTATGATTTTATAACTTATCCATCTCACCTTTTACAAATCCGGCCAGTTCCTTAACATAGGCGGCGCTAAAATCAAATTTGATGCCTGCGGTTTCGTATATCTCCTTAATGGTTTTGGTGTAGCCCAATTTTAAGGCATCCAGGTATTGTTTTAATCCTTTTTCAGGGTTTTCCTTGTAGTTTTTCCATACGGCGATAGCACCTAATTGGGCCATGCCATATTCAATGTAATAAAACGGCACTTCAAAAA
Source organism: Bacteroidota bacterium (assembly GCA_025355225.1). GTDB lineage: Bacteria > Bacteroidota > Bacteroidia > Sphingobacteriales > Sphingobacteriaceae > Mucilaginibacter. The sequence continues at coordinate 2,707 of JANYAB010000614.1, read as the reverse complement.
TATGCAATTGCTTTTGCCAAAGGTTAGCTTCTGCTTCCTTATGATCGGTCCAGTCGGCGAAACCGGCGCCAAAACGCTCATATATCTGGAGCCATGCCTCGGTGCGCTGCTCGTCGGTGTGATCGTAATTGGTGTATATCCAGTGCTGGTACTGGTCTACCACGGCCACCCAGGGCAATGTTTTCAGAACATCAAAAAGTTGGTCGCGCTTGGCGCGTTTAAGGTCCTCTTCGTTATCAAAATACACATCCCAGTTATCCATGGATATCAGCTCCATCGACATCGAAGCAAGTTCAGCCACTTCCGACGGGCAATGTTTAAAATCGTTCAGTTCAAGATCAGCCGTCAAAAAAGTGTGAACTGCATGGCCCCCTTCGTGAACCATGGTAGTCAGATCGCGGAAGGTATTCGCTGAGTTCATAAAGATAAAAGGCGCACCTGTTTCGGCCAATGGGAAATTATATCCACCCGGCGCTTTGCCCTTGCGGCTTTCTACATCAAACAACTGATTGTCCTTCATGATCTCCAATCGTTCGCCCAGGTAGCGGCTGATGTTGCTAAAACACTGGATAGATTTCTCTATCAGTTCGCTTCCGTTTTGAAATGGTTTTAAAGCCGGCTTACCCGAGATATCAACATCAAGATCCCAGGGTTCAAGCTTTTCGAGGGCCAGGGCGTGTTTGCGTTTTTCGGCCAGTGTATGTAAAATAGGAACAATCTCTGTTTCTATGGCTTCATGAAAGGCATAACAATCCTGCGGCGTATAATCAAAACGTCCCAAAGCCTGGAACATATAATCCCTGAAGTTTTCAAATTCGGCGTTTAAGGCTACCTTATGCCTTAACGAACGCAATAGGTCGAAAAGCTGGTTAAGCTGGTCTTTATCCTGCAGGCGGCGTGTGGTTATCTTTTCCCAAACTTCCTGTCTTTTGCTACGGTCAGTGTCTTTTAAAAATACGGCAGCCTGTTCCAGGGTAAACTCCTTGTCGCCGATATGGATCGACATCGAGCCGGTTATCGACTGATATTTTTGCTGTTCAACCTGTATCTCGGTTTGCAGCGGAATATTTTCCTCCCTGAATAGTTCCAGCGATTTTTTTACGCCGCGCAGGTAAATAAAATATTTTTTATGATCCAATTTATCCACCCATTCGCTGTCGACCAGCTTTTTGTTCAAGTCGTTGCTATATGGAGCAATTTTAGGTTCAATTTCTGTTGCAAAATATTGGAATTTCTGGAGCAGTTCACTATCAGTGGTATCGCAGGTCATACGGATATAACGCCATGCAAAATCCTCTTCCAGGGCGGCATCCAACTCGCTGCGGTCATGCAGTCAATGTTCCAATTCTCCAACGGAGTTGAGAGGACGTTCTGTTAACTCTTTATAAAGGGGTTCGAGATTTTCCCATTTTATTTCAAGGTTGGCAGGTATATAAGTTCTTGTCTTTTTGTGGATCATGATCAAATTTGCAGATATGCAAATGTGCAGATGTGCAGATGATAATCAAAACAAATGTTGAATTATTTCGGGAAGTAACGATTAGCCTAGACTTATGCGGACTTTCTGACTCAAGACTTATACAACGTTTCCGACATCAATTTTATTCCATCCTCATAACTGGTCGGTTTTAAATTAAATGCCTTTTCAAACTTAGCAGAGTTGAAGTTGTAATCATGATTGTATTGATAGTACATTTCAACGGTCCCCATTACCACTTTATTAAACAAGCCGTACGACCATAACATAAACTTATTGACAGCGAAAAGTTTGGGTTCAACCCCATAAATGCGCGCTGCCATTTCGACGAGTTGTTTACCTGTTAAAGGCGCGGCGGTTGGCATGTGCCATATTTGATTATCGCTTTCAGGCTTTCGGCCGAGAAGATACACGCTCTTACCCATATCAGGGATATAGCTAAAATTATGAAGCATATTGGGGTTGCCAATCCATTGTGCTTTTTGTTTTTTGGCGTATTTATCCAATACCATCATATCCAAAAAGCTGTTGTGGGTTTCTGTACCGTAGAAATCAGCTGCCCGCGCTATACTTGCGCGAATGTTTCCGGCTTTAGCTTCATCCATTAATTGAGTAGCTATTTTTGCCCGCACCTCGCCTTTTGCACTGCATGGGTTGTAGGGGGTGGTTTCAGTCATGGGGCCGTTAACCAGGCCGTACATATAAACGTTATCAAAGAAGATGAGCCTTGCGCCTGTTTCTTTGCCCAGGTTGATAAAGTTTTGCATAATGACAGGCCATTGCTGCCGCCATATCGTTTTATCGTAAATCAGTCCGGCACAAAGGTAAATTACAGTTGATCCCTTGGCTGCTTCCAGCACTTCGGCATAATTAAGCAGATCGGCTTTTTTCCAGGTGATGTTTTTCCCTGCGGGAGTTATGGGCTTGCGGCTAACCAGGCGGATAGTTTCGTTGTTTTTTGACAGTTCGCGGGTAAGTGCATTAGCTACTGCCCCGCCGGCTCCTAATATTGTGTGCATATTTTTGTTTGTTTTGATTCGTACAAATCTACAAGGTAGTTGTTACCGAAAACGTTAACAAAAGATAAGAATTTGAAGGATTTCGGATTTCGAATGTTCGATTTCGGATTTATTTTTAAGAGATCATCCGACTCTTTTAATCTGTTTAATTTTTCGCGATGAAAATTCTTAAAGTCTCCCCTACCGGGGGAGATTTAGAGGGGGCTAACCA
>JANYAB010000608.1 GCA_025355225.1 Bacteroidota bacterium | reverse complement strand
TACGGTAAGCACCAGGGCGCCCGAAAAATATGAGGCCAAATATTTAATGGATGTGCTGGATGACCGACCGGTTGTTACAACGCAGCAGTTGCAGTTTTGGCAATGGCTGGCCGAATACTACCTGTGTAATATAGGCGAAGTGATGAACGCGGCCCTTCCATCAGCCTTAAAGCTTGCCAGCGAAACGCGTATAGTTCTCAATAATGATTTTGAGCTGGATAAGTCTTTATTACATGATAAAGAATATCTTATAGTTGAAGCGCTTGAATTACAACCTGAACTTGCCGTAGGCGATATTGTAAAGTTGCTGGGCCAAAAAACGGTGATGCCTATTCTGAAGTCGATGTTTGAAAAAAACATTATCCACATTTCTGAGGAGGTGAGCGAACGGTATAAGCCCCGTAAACGGGTATTTATCACGTTGAACCCAATCTATCGCAACCAGGAAAATTTAAAGGAGTTGTTTCCCATCCTCGAAAAGCGTGCACCTAAACAAGCCGATGCCCTACTGGCTTATATTAAACTGTCGCGTCATCAAAAAAAGGTATCGAAAAATGAATTGATAGAGGAGAGCGGCGCAGGGGATTCAAGCATTAAATCGCTTATTGAAAAAGAAATATTTATTGCTGAAGAGAAAAACGTAAGCCGTTTATATTTTGATGAGGAAGAGTTTAGCAGCGATTTTGTGTTAAGCGATCAGCAGCAAGATGCGCTTCAGGAAATAAAACAGCAATTTGATGAAAAAGATGTCGTGCTACTACACGGTGTTACCTCATCGGGTAAAACGCAAATTTACATACGTTTGATCGAGGATATGATCAATTCGGGTAAACAGGTACTTTACCTGCTGCCCGAAATTGCACTTACAACACATATTGTCGAGCGCCTTCGCCAATATTTTGGCAGTAATATCGGTGTATATCATTCCAGGTTTAATGATAGTGAAAGGGTGGAAGTTTGGCAAAAAGTGCTAAATCATGAATATAAAGTAGTTTTAGGCGCAAGGTCCTCCGTTTTTTTGCCATTTGATGAACTGGGATTGATCATCGTTGACGAAGAACATGAAACCTCCTATAAACAGTTCGACCCTGCACCGCGCTATAATGCCCGCGATGCTGCCATATATCTTGCCAATATGTACCAGGGCAAGGTGCTTTTGGGTTCGGCTACACCGTCTTTCGAGAGTTACTATAATGCACGGATGCATAAATATGGTTTTACGGAGTTAGCTGAACGTTTCGGCGGCGTGGAATTGCCTAAAACCGAAGTGGTAAGCATTACCGAAGAAACAAAGAAAAAAACCATGCAATCGCACTTTACAAGTGTATTGATGGCCGACATAAAAACAGCACTCGCTAATAAAGAGCAGGTAATTTTATTTCAGAACCGGAGGGGATACGCCCCTTTGCTTATCTGTAAAGTTTGTGCGTACACGCCAAAATGCATTAACTGCGACGTCAGCTTAACTTACCATAAAAGCAGCGGTAAATTGCATTGTCATTATTGTGGCTATAAGGAAGATGCGCCTTCCATTTGCCCGGCCTGTGGTTCCACCCATTTAGAATACAAGGGTTTTGGTACCGAAAAGGTGGAGGACGAGTTAAGTATCTTGCTGCCAGATGCCAAAATAACACGTATGGATTTGGATACTACCCGCTCCAGAAATTCGCTGCAAAACATTTTGAATGACCTGGAAGAAAAGAAAATTGATATTTTGGTGGGTACGCAAATGGTTGCCAAAGGGCTTGATTTTTCAGACATTACCGTCATAGGTATCATCAATGCCGACAGCCTGCTGAAATACCCGGACTATCGTGCCAACGAACGCAGCTTCCAGATGCTTGCCCAGGTAAGTGGCAGGGCAGGGCGCCGCGGCAAACAGGGTAAGGTGGTAATACAGACGTACGACCCGAACCATCGTGTAATTAAACAGGTTATTGAAAACGATTACCAGGACCTTTACTTTACGGAAATGGCAGAACGTAAAAGTTTTAAATATCCGCCGTTTTACCGCGTTATCAACCTGGATATTAAACATAAAAATCCTGAAATACTATATAACCAGGCCGAATACCTGGCAACAGAGCTCCGTAAAAACTTTGGAGACCGGGTAATAGGGCCCGAGTTTCCGTTGATCAACCGTATACGCAATTACTACATCAAGTCAATAATGTTGAAGTTTGAGAAAGACGGCGTATCGATTAATCGCGTAAAAATTGCTATCCGTGATATTATTACACAATTTCAAACCACTAAATTGAGTAAAGGGAGTATCGTACAGCCCGATGTGGATCCGTATTGATTTATGGCGCTGTTATCGCATCTAACTGTATTTGAGTAACGCCGCCACCGGCAAGCATGCCGCAAGACAATTTTGTAGGCAGTACATGATAAGTGATATTCACCTTTAAACTATCTTTTTGATACGTTGACGACAAGTTGACCGGGCTATATACTTCATTTGTGCCATTTATTTTTACAAGCCACCCGCACCCATCCGCAGCAATCGGCGCTGTGTTAATTATAATGGCATTTGTAATATGGGTTGTGGACTTATTATTGTTTTCCTTTTTACAGCTTGATTCTATGGCAATTAAAAGCGCCATGCAAACCATGGACAATAATAAAGTTTTTAAATGTTTCATAAGGTCTTTTTAGGTCTTACGTAATTAACTACGCTTTCGCTACAAAATAAAGCAAAATTTGGATATAGTTGTTAATAAATGAAAGCATTTATCACAGGTAAGAAGACGCTTTTTATATAACTTTGCCTACAGAATGGCTTATAAATACGTAGATAATTACCGTGAGCAGGGCGCCCGAAAACAACTGGTTGAAATATTAAAGAAAAAGGGTATTGAAGATGAGCAAGTATTAAAAGCTATTGGAAAAGTACCACGGCATTTCTTTTTTGATGAGACTTTTTGGAATCAGGCCTATAGGGATATTGCCTTCCCGATAGGTGAGGGGCAAACCATATCGCAACCTTACACCGTTGCTTATCAAACGCAATTACTGCATATAAAAAAGGGAGACAAGGTACTCGAGATAGGGACGGGTTCGGGGTATCAGTCGTGTATTTTATTAGAGTTTGGCGCCGAGGTGTATACCATTGAACGGCAGGAGAAATTATACCAGCGCACTATACAAGTTTTACCCTATATGGGTTATAAACCAAAATTCTTTTTGGGCGACGGTTCAAAGGGCATAGCCGAACATGCGCCTTATGATAAGATAATCGTTACCGCAGGCGCCCCCCTGGTGCCCGAGGTTTTGCTGAAACAACTAAAAATAGGAGGTATATTGGTAATACCGGTAGGTGATAACGAATCGCAAAAAATGGTGACGATACTGAAAATGGGAGAGAACGATTACGAAAAGCACGTTTTGGATACCTTTAGGTTTGTACCGTTGGTAGGGGATAAAGCTTGGTAAAAGCCCCTAACCCCTAAAGGGGAACAATTGCGATTTTATCCCCCTTTAGGGGGCCAGGGGGCTACTATCTCTTCATCGCTCTTTCCATCTCCACCTTCGTATCCCGTTCCTTCATGGTTTCGCGCTTATCGAAAGTCTTTTTACCCTGGGCAAGGCCTATTTCCAATTTGGCAAAGCCGCGTTCGCTGATGAAGAGCGCAAGCGGTACTATGGTCAATCCTTTTTCTTCCCCGCGTGTTTGCAGTTTTTTAAGCTCTTTTTTGTTGAGCAGCAAAATACGGTCGCGCTTAGCTTCATGGTTATAAAATGAGCCGAAGGAATATTCCGCAATATGCAGGTTGCGTACATATAACTGGTTATCAATAAATGTACAAAAGGCATCATTCAGGTTAGCCTTGCCTTCGCGGATAGATTTTATTTCTGTCCCAAGCAACTTTAATCCTGCAATATATTTATCGAGTATAGAATATTCAAAATAGGCTTTTTTATTCTTTATATATAGATCCTGGCTCATCTCTGCAACTTTGATGCAAATATGCAACTATTTATTTTGTGTTAGGTTTAACTATCAGCACCGGCACATTCACCAGGTGGCGCACAGAGTTAACTGTAGTTCCAAAAATAAGGTCCTTTATTACTTTATGCCCGTGCGAACCCATTACAATAAAGTCAATGTTTTCATTATTTACAATTTCGGCTATGGAGTTTGCCGCCCTTCCATATCCTATTTTACCCGCGGCATGATACCCCATTTGTTTTAATGACTTAACATACTTATTTAGGTTATCTGCATCGCTTTGTGTTTCGTGGTCCATTACATCGGTGCCATAATAGCGCGCACCTGCTGTTTCAACCACGTGTATCAATACATATTTAGCCTGAGGGCCACCCTGCATAATGGCATGGCGGATGCAATCCCGATCGTTTTTTGAAAAATCAATTGTGACACCTATGTTTTTATAAAGAACCGGTGTAAGTTCGGTTATGGATTCAGCAACACCGTGCGGCACTACTGCCGGCCTGTCCTTATGTTTAAAAAGCATAGGTTTTAAAAACACATAAAGCAGCAAACCTGCAATGGCAATAGTAACAGGCACTACCAGCGCATAAATCCATATAGCCGCCGCCGGGTACTGTTTTATCCAGACATGAATTTGATCGACAACTAATTTTGCGTTCAGACCAATGATGAGAACTGCGCTTGTCCAGGCCAATATTTTTACTTTTAAACTGATAGCAAATTTACCCATTCGTTTACGATCGGATGTAAAGTGAATAAGGGGAATAACTGCAAAACCCAGTTGAAGGCTAAGCACAACCTGGCTTAATATGATGAGGTTACCAAGGCCATTTTCCCCGAAATAAATTATGGTGAACACTGCTGGCACTATAGCCAGCAGGCGCGTTAACAAGCGGCGCAGCCAGGGCTCAATACGCAAGTTGATATGCCCTTCCATAATAATTTGGCCGGCAAGCGTTCCGGTAATAGTTGAACTTTGCCCGGATGCTATTAAGGCGATTGCAAATACAGCGGGCGCAAACGAGCCAAAAATATGTGCCAGTATTTTATAAGCATCCTGTATTTCGGCAACCTTAAAATAACCGTTTTTAAAAAATGCGCTTGCAGCCAGTATCAGTATGGCCGCGTTCACTAAAAATGCAAGGTTTAGAGCGATCGTAGTATCAAACAGGTTAAATCTAATAGCCGACTTAATACCCTCATCCGACCGGTTTATTTTACGGGTTTGAACCAGCGACGAATGCAAGTATAAGTTATGCGGCATTACAGTGGCACCGATTATACCAATGGATATGTACAACATTTCCTGGCTTGCCAAATCTCTTTTAAATAAGTTATTCGGAATAAAGCCTTTCGCTATTTCCAAAACATCAGGCTGAACGATAAACATTTCGATCAGGTAGGAGAGGCCGATAATAAATATCATCGACATAATGAAAACCTCCAGCTTGCGCATTCCGCGATTCATCAGGAACAGCATCAGCACCGTATCGGTGATGGTGAGTGATACGCCCCATATCAGCGGCAGGTGGAATAATAATTGTAAGCCGATAGCCATGCCGATAATTTCGGCCAGATCACAAGCTATAATAGCGATCTGTGCCAGTATATAAAGGCAAAAATTTACAAAGCGGGGGAATGTATTTTTTGAGGCTTGGGCAAGGTCGAGTCCGCGCACAATACCTAAACGGGCACTTAACGATTGCAGTAAAAGTGCTATCAGGTTGGATACAAACAATATCCATATCAGCCGGTAACCAAATGCGCTGCCGCCGGCTATGTCAGTTGCCCAGTTGCCAGGGTCCATGTAACCAACACTAACAAGATAAGCAGGACCAACAAAAGCCAGTAATTTACGCCAGCCTATTTTGTTTTCGGTGCTGACGGAACTGTGAACATTACTTAATGAATGGTTCGGTTTATTATTCATCGTGTGATCAGCAAATTATTAGCTACTTCGCGGCTGATCTGTATTTTTTTGTCCTCAACCAGTAAAATAACCGAGTGGTCGTAATCATTAATTTCTATCACTTTTATTTTTCTGCCGATAATCAGCTGCACTTTTTCAAGATATTGCAAAAATGCAGGCGAGTGCTCCCGTACGCCCGAAACAACGCCGATTTCATTTGCCGCCAATGCCGAAATGGGTTTCAATTCGTGGGTTTTAAACTTTCCGCTGCTATCAGGTATAGGGTCGCCATGGGGGTCGTATTTTGGATGCCCCATGAAGTCATCAAGGCGATCTATCAGATCTTTCGAGGAAATATGTTCCAGCTCTTCGGCCACATCATGAACCTCATCCCATTTGAAATTGAGTTTTTCGACCAGGAAATATTCCCAAAGACGATGTTTTCTTATAATGCTAATGGCGATTTTTTCGCCCGGAGAGGTAAGTGTTACACCCTGGTATTTGGTGTAATTGATCAATTCCTTTTCGGCCAGTTTTTTAAGCATATCCGTTACCGAGGCTGCTTTAGTGCTTAAAGAAGCCGCTATCTGGTTGGTACTGACACTGCCTGACTGCAGCGAGAGATGATAAATTGCCTTTAAATAATTTTCTTCGGTAAATGTATTCATTTAAACAAATCTAATAATAAATTTAGATCAGTCTAAATATTTTATAGAATTTATTTTCGTTAAAATAGTTTTAAAAGAAATTTTATTCTGTTGATTAACTAAAAACTATATTTGTACCTACCATGGCTGCTGAACTTGACAAAATAGACCTTCAAATTCTTAAGATTTTACAAGAAAACGGAAGAATAACCAACCTGCAACTCTCCAACGAGATCGGGCTTTCGCCTGCACCTACTTTGGAACGTGTCCGTAAACTGGAAAATGCGGAATACATAAAAAGTTATCATGCCCTTGTTGACGAAGAAAAGCTTGGGCTTGGTATAAAAACCTTTATCCAGGTATCACTTGATTTTCACAAAAACAATACTATCCAGGTATTTTTAGACGAGATACAAAAGATAAAGGAAATAACAGAGTGCCATCACGTGACTGGTCAGTGTGATTTTTTACTAAAAGTTTATGTCCGCGACATAAAATCGTACGAACAACTGATCATGGAAAAGATCAGCCGTATCCCGGTTGTAAAAACATTCCAAACCATGATGATTATGTCGACGAGTAAGAAGGAACCGATTGTTCCTTTAGAATATTAATTTTCAAATCAATGAATTTGCCAATCAATAGACTTCTTGCCCTCTTTTTCTAAAAAAGCATTCGTTTTTGAAAACGGCTTCGACCCAAAAAAACCACGATCAGCTGAGAATGGTGAGGGATGCGGAGATTTGATGATGAAATGCTTTTTGGGGTCGATGAGTTCGGCCTTGGCTTGCGCAAATGCACCCCAAAGGATAAACACAATACCTTCTTTCTTTTCCGAAATGATTTTGATCACTCTATCTGTGAACTCTTCCCATCCTTTTTTCTGATGCGAGGCCGGACTGCTATCCCTAACCGTTAGCGTCGCGTTTAGTAATAGCACCCCTTGTTCGGCCCATTCGGTCAGGTCGCCGTGATTGGGAATTGCAAAAGCGGGTATATCAGTTACCAGTTCTTTGTAGATATTTTTGAGCGATGGGGGTGGAGTAACCCCTTTTTGTACTGAGAATGATAGCCCATGTGCCTGGTTATAACCATGATACGGGTCCTGACCAAGTATTAGCACCTTTAGCTTATCAAACGGCGTTCTATTGAATGCGTTAAAGATATCGCTGCCTTTTGGGTGGATTTTATATCCCGCTTCTTTCTCTTCTTTCAAGAATTGTTTGAGCCTGATCATATAATCTTTTTCAAATTCGTCATGTAAAACTTCGAGCCAGGAACTTTCCAATTCTATCG
>JANYAB010000591.1 GCA_025355225.1 Bacteroidota bacterium | reverse complement strand
TCACGGAGACGCTGATGAGGTTATTTATTACCAGTCATCGCTAAAGTTGAAGGCGCTATTAAAAAAGACCGATACGCTAATTACATTGCATGGGCAGGGTCATAATGGGATTACAGACAATCCTGATTACAGGAATGCCATATATAAAATCTTAAATAGTTACCCAAGAGTTAAAGCAGCTGAATAAGGACCATCATTAATTCACTTATCATTAACGGCCAAAAGATGATCGATTGTGACGATAGTTCATTTACATTCTTCAAAATAGCCAGGAAAGAAGCTGCCCCAAACTGTAACTGTTGAGAGGCATAAAAAGCCCCTTGATCTACCAATAAAACCAAAAGATCCCGTTTGATTTAAGTGCCAGCGTGCTATAGAACGTAAGAAGTGTAAAAATGTATACTTATCTTGGCTAAATTTCTAATTGAAAAGTGTCTAAACATAATGAATTTTCTTTCGTTAATAATTCGGGTTAAGGCACCCTAAATCTATTTAGAGCAAGGATGAGTAAGATATTTACTATAACAGAGGGGCTGGAGAATATGGGCGCGCTACGTACAGGTGGTCAGGGCTCCGTTTATAAGGGTCGGCGCATCGGCCCTATTATTAGCGCCGTAAAATTGCTGCCGACACCCATTCAAAGCGAAAGCACAGAAGATAAAAATTACCGAAACTTTCTGAACGAGGTTGAAAAACTCAAAAAAGTTAATGAGATCCCCAACCCCAACGTGGTGAAGATACTTCACTACGGTATTACCGAAAGCGGTTCATTCCCTTTTATAGAAATGGAATTTATTGAAGGGCCCGACCTGGAAGAATTGCTGAAGCCACCCCACGACAAACTGTTTACCATCAAAGAAGTGATCAAGCTGGCTGACCAGCTGGCCTGCGCATTATCTCATTGCCATCAAGTGGGCGTAAAGCACGGGGACATCAAAAGTAACAATGTAAAGTTCAACATTCATTCGGGTAATTATGTGCTGCTTGATTTTGGCCTGTCTGTCATGTCAGACGAACAGCGGCGCAGCAGTATGAGGCACGCGGGTGCTATCGAGTTTATGGCGCCGGAGCAGAATGAAGGACAAATGCTGTTTCAAACCGACATTTACAGTTATGGGGTAATCTTATACGAGTTATTGGCGGGGCAGGTACCATTCCCATTAAAGGATAACGGCGAAACGGCGAGAAACACGGTTATGCTGTCGCATATGGAGGCCCCAATACCGGATCTGCTGGAACTGCGCAGGCAAAACATACCGAAAACATGGCCCGAAAACCAGCAGGAGCGCGAAATGCAGGTGCCGGGCTGGTTACTTCAACTTATCTCGAAATGCCTGGAAAAAGCACCTGAAGACCGGTATACCGACGGAACCGCTTTACATGAGGCCATTGTCGAAAGTAGCATCGCAGACATAAAAACAGCAGGAATAAAAGAGATTGAGACAACAAAACTTGCAGATGAAACACAAAATCTCCCGAATAAGACAGGTGAAGTAAGGGTGCCAACCGCAGTTTTCGCAGCACTGATGATCCTGTTACTTGGCTTTATGGGGTACACAGCCTATTCGTTATTGCGGCCGGCGCCAAAACCTACCATTTCCGTCATTCCCGTTGTTCCCGATACTGCAAGAATAAATGACAGTATACGCAAGGCCAATGAAACGCGAAAAATGACCTACAGAGAAAAAAACAAACAGACAGACTCGACAGTCAAAAATACGATTCAGGACATCATTAACGCCGAAAAGAAAAAAAGCGAGGCTGACCCCGATAGTACAGCCAGAGACACAGCCGGCAATAAACCAGAAAATAACCCGTAATCGTAATATGGATCAAAAACCCTCTATCTGGCAGCGAATGGGCCTCCAGGACTGGTTCCTTACCGCCCCGTCCCGCAGTAAAACAAAAAAACAAGCATCGCTAACCCCGGACGATGTTTATAATTATGTTATTGCAAAGTTCAATGATTCGATACGCCAGCTATCGTTTGCAGACAGGATTGTTTTTTATCACGAATACATTATCAGCTTTAACGGTGAGGATTATAAAGACTTTATGGATAACAAACAGGGCCTGCTCGGGCTTATTGTTAATGAATCTGTCAAAAAGTTTTATGAATTGCTGGGCCAGTACCGATCTTCGGGAAAGACTGTTGTACCGTCCAGCACAAAATGGGTATTCAGACTGGTATCACACCCGGATTACGAAAGGGGGGACATTGGTTTTATTGGCAAATTGTTGCCCGGTACCAATAAAAAGGAAGAAAACCTTAGGGTAACTTTTATTCCGCGGCAAACAGGGATTGCACAGACTTTTGATATCAGTGACGATATTTTAAAGGCATTTAATTATTATAGTGAAGGCTATTATGAACTGCCCTACCTGGACGAACTTGAATTTGATGATAAGGGAGCGGTTAAA
>JANYAB010000587.1 GCA_025355225.1 Bacteroidota bacterium | reverse complement strand
GGTTAAAAACGTGGCTGAATTCATCACAATGGCTGATGGAAAAACGATATCAGCATCGGCGCTGCTTACTTTATTCCTATTCCCACCTAAGAAGCAATATGGTTTTATCGCAAATTTAAGCGGGGGCGAGAAAAAAAGGCTGCAATTGATGAGTCTTCTAATGAAAAATCCCAATTTTCTGATACTGGATGAGCCAACTAATGACCTTGACATCGATACATTAAACGTTTTGGAAGAGTTTCTAACTAACTATACAGGCGTTTTGATGTTGGTATCGCATGATCGTTATTTGTTAGATAAACTTACCGATCAGCTATTCATTATGGAAGGCGAAGGGCAATTAAAGATATTTAACGGCAACTATTCATCTTATCGCTATGAACAGGAAATAGCCAAGCAACAGGCAAAAAACAACCAATTTCTTGAAAAAGCAGATACCAAAACATCGCCCAAGAAGAGCAAACTTAATTTTAAAGAAATAAAAGAGCTTGAAGGACTGGATAACGAAATTGCCCTGGTTGAGAATAAGATCGTGCTGTTAACCGAACAGCTTAATTCTGGCCTCACCGATCACCAGCAATTGAGTGAAATTGCTCAACAAATTGCCGGTTTAAATAGCCAATTGGATAAAAAAAGCTTGCGCTGGATAGAATTAACAGAACTTAAGGAGTCATAAAATGAAGGTTTCTGATATTATCGCTTCAATTGGGGTTATTATATTATTGGTGGCCTTCTTGTTGAACTTGCACAAAAGGCTATCCGCTCAAAGCAAAATATACAGTCTATTAAATTTTATTGGCGCAGGTATATGTTGCTTCGCTTCATTTATGATCAAATTCTATCCATTTGTTATCCTTGAAGGTATTTGGGCATTTGTTGCATTAGTATCATTATTTAAAGTTCCACGTGGAACATCATCGAATTGATTAATTTTGCATGTTTCTGGTGAGATAAGCCGGACAAAAAATATTGCAGACGTTCCACGTGGAACATGGAGGTAAAATGTTTAAGAAATACAATGTAATTGTGGTGGGTGCCGGTCATGCCGGATGTGAAGCAGCTGCGGCCGCGGCAAACCTTGGGTCATCTGTTTTGTTGATCACCATGAATATGGGAACCATAGCCCAAATGAGCTGCAATCCTGCAATGGGCGGCGTAGCCAAGGGGCAAATTGTGCGCGAAATTGATGCTATGGGCGGCTATTCCGGCATCGTCTCAGACAAAACAACCTTGCAATTCAGAATGCTTAATCTGTCAAAAGGCCCGGCGATGTGGAGCCCACGAGCGCAGAACGACCGCGCGCGATTTGCAGAGGAGTGGCGCCTGGCACTTGAAAGAACACCGAATGTTGATTTTTGGCAGGACATGGTTACTTCCCTGCTGGTAAAAAACAATACCATACAAGGCGTTCGCACCTCGATGGGTATCGAAATAGAATGCGATTCGGTGGTGCTTACCAATGGCACATTTTTAAATGGCGTGATCCATATCGGGGAGAAAAAGTTCGGTGGGGGTCGTACCGGGGAAAAAGCAGCTACCGGTTTAACGGAGCAATTGATGGAATTAGGTTTTGAATCTGGAAGGATGAAAACAGGGACCCCACCAAGGGTTGACGGGCGCACCCTAAATTATACCGTGATGGAAGAGCAATGGGGTGACGAAAACCCAGGAAGATTTTCTTACACAGATGTCGAACGTTCCACCGACCAGCGCTGCTGCTGGATAACATATACGAACAATAAAGTACACGAAACTTTAAAGGAGGGCTTTGAAAGATCCCCAATGTTCAGTGGCCGCATCAAAGGCCTCGGCCCAAGATACTGTCCATCTATTGAAGATAAGATCAATCGTTTTGCGGAGCGCGAACGGCACCAGATATTTGTTGAGCCCGAGGGTTGGAACACGGTTGAAATCTATGTGAATGGTTTTTCAACGTCCCTGCCCGAGGATGTGCAGTACAAAGCACTGCGCCTAATTCCGGGGTTTGAAAACGCTAAAATGTTCCGGCCCGGATACGCCATTGAATACGACTACTTTCCTCCTACTCAACTTGGACTTACTTTAGAAACCAAACTGATCAGTAATCTATATTTTGCAGGTCAGATCAATGGCACTACTGGTTATGAAGAGGCTGCATCGCAAGGTTTTATTGCGGGTATAAATGCTCATCAAAAAAACAATGATCTCCACGAACTGATCATGAAAAGATCGGAATCGTATATAGGTGTTCTCATAGATGACCTGGTGACCAAAGGCACTGAGGAACCCTACCGCATGTTTACTTCACGCGCTGAACACCGGCTGTTGCTGCGCCAGGATAATGCTGATATAAGGCTAAGCCCAATCGGGTTTGAGTTGGGCCTGATAGACGAACAACGTATGGACAAGGTAAACGAAAAGATAACAAATTCCGATGCCATTGTTGCTTATACAAAACGCATCTCTTGCGAAGCCGGAATTGTCAATTCATTATTAGAAGATTTAGGAACAGCCATCCTCCCGCAAAATGTAAAACTCTTTAACTTGTTAAGCCGGCCGCAAGTTTCTTTTTCAGATCTCCGTAAAGTTGATCTGGCTCTGGACACCTTACTTAACAACTTCGACAAAGAAACTATTGAGCAGGCTGAAATAAAAATCAAATATGAGAGTTACTTTGAGAAGGAATTGGAAATTGTAGAAAAAATGAGAAAAATGGAAGACAAGGAAATAAATCCGGAATTCAATTATCACAACTTAGTCTCGCTCTCAAAAGAAGCCCGTGAAAAATTAATGAAGATAAAACCTCGTACTTTAGGCCAGGCATCCAGGATTTCGGGAGTTTCCCCTTCTGATATCTCGGTTTTAATGGTTCACATTTCCAGGTAAATTACAAATATTTGGTTATCAACTGTTTACATAAATAAAATGAGGCATTAAATAATTTCGCATTAAATCAATTAATTTTATTTCCGAATAATAACCTTCATAAAAACTCCAAAATCGTTTATAGAGCTTAAAATGACGTTAAATAAAAGGGTTGCATTTT
>JANYAB010000548.1 GCA_025355225.1 Bacteroidota bacterium | reverse complement strand
GTCTTTATGCACATCAAAGAAAGCCTCGCCTGTTAAATATACTTCGCGGGTTTCCCCATTAAAGGAGGCGGGGTATTTTAAGATACTTTCAGAATTAAGCGTTACTCTTGTACCATCAGTCAGGGTAATAATGGACCTGGCCTGAGGCTTAGTTACGGCACTTTCCAAGTCAGTGGGTTTTTCAGCAACCCGCCCCTGGGGATGCATCTTCCATTTATATAATGCCGCACAGCAAAGCAATATTAATATAGCAGCCGCTATGTTACGCCATATTGGAAACTTTCTTTTACCTGGGGATAATTCAATTATATTTTCACGTTCCTCATCCGCCCCAATCCTGCTTTTTATCTGCTTGAACATCAGGTCGCTATTGGCATAATGCTGATCCTTCTGTTTCCAGTAATCCTTAAAAAAACTGTACTGCTGCCTGTGCAATTCATCAGCAGCCAGCAATTGCTGAAATTCCACAAACTCCTCTTCGCTTATCTCCGATGATAATTGTTTGGTAAGTAATTCTATAAATCTTTCGTTCAACATTGCAGCGGGTACAAGTCCTTAATATGTGAAGGACAATTGTTTTTCGAAAAATGCCTACAAGATTTTTTAAAAAATTAAAAAAACATGATCAACAAGCCCAAACTAGAAAGAGTGCCGGGAATGGCGGCCTTTTTATTAGGTGATCTTTGATTATTGCGATGTGAAGCAAGTATTACAACCAGTTTTTTCATGGCCCTGAATAACTGGGTTTGTACCGTACGGGGCGAAATGTTTAGAATTTCGGCCACATCCCTATATTTCATGCCGTCCTCCTTTATTAAACGAAAAATAATAGACGCCTGCGGCGGCAAGGATGCGATAGCTTTATCCATCAAAAAGTGTAATTCTTTTTTTTCAAGTTCTTTTTGGGGATCATAAATATTTACAAATTCCAATTCATTGGAATTCTCTAACTGGACAAGATGAATATTTGAATATTTTTTGATGTAGTTAAGTGACAGGTTTTTTACAGCCACAAACATGTAAGTTTCCGGATTGGTAACGTGGTGCAAGTTTTTACGCCCTTCCCAGCATTTTACAAATACATCGGAGACGATCTCTTCTGCCGGTTCCTTTTGGTGGATATAAAATACGCAAAACTTAATAAGCCGGGCATGCAATAAATGAAATAATAGCTCAAAGGCCTTCAAATCATCATCAGCACAGATGCTTGACCACAAAGAAGATATATGGGTCTTATTATTTTCCAAAAAATGTTATTAAGTTATTATTAATGCAAGGTAACAATATTGTAACAATTTTTCTGCAAACATCCTCAGGACGCGTGTTACTATCTTGAAAATATCAATTTCGGGTAGTTTCAGGTGCGCAAAAAAAGGGCCTCCTGAGAAAGAGGCCCTGCCTGATAATAGATAGGCCGGCAAATTATTAATGTGCTGGCTGGTCTTTTCCTATAAGCGTCATAAACTGATCCAGCTTTGGCGTTATAATGATTTCAGTGCGCCTGTTTTGAGATTTGCCTGAAACAGAAACATTGTCTGCCACAGGGTTATATTCCCCGCGTCCGCCAGCTGTTAAGCGTTTGGGATCAACATTATATGTGTTTTGTAGTGATTGCACTACTGATGATGCCCTTAAGGCACTTAGATCCCAGTTGTTGCGAATATTTACCTGTGATATAGGTACATTATCCGTGTTCCCTTCAATCAGCACATCATAGTTCGAATAATCATTAATGATCTTGGCTATTTTGCTCAGCGTTGCTCCTGCTTTGTCAGAAATCTGGTAGCTGCCTGATTTATAAAGCATATTATCAGAAAGCGATATGTAAACAACACCTTTAAGTACCTTCACATTAACGTCCTTCGTTTCTTCCGGGGTTAATGAACGGGTAAGGTTGTTGGTTAGTATCATGTTGAGCGAGTCGCTTTTGTTTTTGAGCATTACCAGTTGCTGGATGTATTTAGAAGAGGCAGATATCTGATCGGCCAATTTGGCAATATTCACGTTTCCCTGGCTCGTGCCTGCCAAACATTTACTTAGGGCATCCTGTAAAACGGCGGCGTTTGATTTTGCTGCTGCAATTTCATCCTGAAGGCTTTGCACTTGCCCCCTCGAATTGGAAAGCTCTAACTGGGTAACCTGCCAGCTTTGTTTCAGGTTACGGTTGGTGTCCAGGGACTTGTTATAATCGGCCTGTAATGCGGCGTATTTTTTATTGCTGACACAGCCCTGCGTTATTGCTGCTGCAAATAATACCAACGGTAACAAAAATTT
>JANYAB010000522.1 GCA_025355225.1 Bacteroidota bacterium | reverse complement strand
GTTTATACTTACTGCTGTCGCCTTGTTCTCGCTAAGCCAGCTAAAAGAGAGCTTCAGCAAAGATTTGGATTATGTAGAGATCTCGTAGAGACGCAATGCATTGCGTCTCTACTAAAAAATCTGCACCTTTGCTCCGATGATCAGTAAGGAACGGATAGCCGAAGATTACAAAGCCATACAGGACGAAATATGCGCTGCATTAGAAATAACCGATGGGAAGGCTCATTTTGAGGAAGAACTATGGGAGCGTGAAGGAGGGGGTGGCGGCCGCACAAGAATCATCCAAAACGGAAATATTTTTGAAAAGGGCGGTGTTAATTTTTCGGCAGTTCACGGACAGTTGCCCCATTCGGTAAAAAAGGCATTAAACGTGGAGCAGGACGATTTTTTTGCCACCGGTATATCCATCGTAATTCATCCCAACCATCCGATGGTTCCTATTATTCACATGAATATTCGTTATTTCGAGATGCCGTCATCGTTTAAGACTGGTCAGCAGCCGGTAAGATGGTTTGGCGGTGGTATCGATCTGACACCGCACTATGTAATTGAGGAGGATGCGCGGTATTTTCACGGTCATTTGAAATCTGTTTGCGATGGTTTTTATCATGATTTTTATCACCGTTTTAAACTTTGGGCCGACGATTATTTCTTTATAAAACACAGAAACGAAACCCGTGGGATAGGAGGCATATTTTATGATCGTTTAACCGCGAGCGACGAGTTAAGCTGGGAGCAAGTATTTGAATTTTCAAAAGCATTAGGACGCTCATTCGCACCAATATACAGCGAACTGGTTAACCGCAACCGGAATAAAGATTTTACCGAAGATCAGCAACTATGGCAATATCAGCGGCGGAGCCGGTATGCAGAGTTTAACCTTGTTTACGATGCCGGCACCCGTTTCGGACTGGAAACCAACGGAAGGATTGAATCCATCTTAATGAGTCTGCCCCCCACTGCGAAATGGGTATATAACTATCAACCACTACCCGGCAGCGAAGAAGAAAAGACATTATCTTTATTAAAAAAAGGTATCAATTGGGCGTGAAGAAGAAAATAAACAACCAGCTTATTTATTTATTGGCCTTTATCTTGTGTGTATCATTTACAAATAAAGAAACCCTTAAGGGAACATGGGAATTCGGGGGCGGTATTTATAACGGTAAGAAGGAGGGAGGACCTTCGGAATACACCCTGCAAAGGAAGTATAATAATCAGCATTACGAAGCTTTCCTGATCGAGAAGGACACCAAACCCGAAAAATATGAGGCTGGCGATTATACACTAAAAGGGGATACCTGTATCGAAACAGAAACCTACAGCAGCCAGCCATCAAAATTAACGGGCATACCGGTTGCTTATCTCTACACTGTTCATAATGATACCCTTACACTAAAAGCCACGCTACCAAGCGGAATGCGGGTTGAAGAGTATTGGAAAAGGGCAAAATAAATTTAAGATTCAATATTTTTCATTTTCTTTTTAATTTAATCACCGTCTCTCGGGACATTTTCCAGATAAAATTTGACGTCATAATATTGATAAAATCCTGCTGTAAAACGAAGTATTTTCTTAACTTCGCAGGTCGTTAAAAAAACAATTTTTAACCGACAATTATTAGAGAAGATTCTACAAATAAATAAAAATGGCCGAAGGAACAGAAAACGGAGAAGACAGAATAATACCTATAAATATTGATGAAGAAATGCGGTCAGCTTACATTGATTATTCAATGTCGGTGATCGTTTCAAGGGCGTTGCCAGATGTCCGCGATGGCTTAAAGCCAGTTCACAGACGTGTTCTTTTCGGCATGCTTGATTTAGGATTAAATAATAACAAACCCTATAAAAAATCAGCACGTATCGTCGGTGAGGTAATGGGTAAGTACCACCCGCATGGCGACTCTTCTGTTTATGATACCATGGTGCGCATGGCCCAGGAGTGGAGCTTACGCTATCCATTAGTTGAAGGACAGGGAAACTACGGGTCAATTGACGGTGATAACCCTGCGGCAATGCGGTACACCGAAGCAAGGCTTGAAAAAATTGCTGAGGAAATGCTGGCCGATATCAACAAGGATACAATCGATTTCCGGCTTAACTTTGACGATTCCTTACAGGAGCCAACCGTTCTGCCGGCAAAATTTCCCAATTTATTGGTTAATGGCGCTTCAGGTATTGCGGTAGGTATGGCCACCAATATGGCCCCTCACAATTTGACGGAAGTAATTGATGCTACTTTAGCGTTAATGGACAACCGCCAGATAGAGGTAACCGAACTAATGAAATACATTAAAGGCCCTGATTTCCCGACAGGGGGTATTATCTATGGTTACGAAGGCGCAAAAGATGCTTTTGAAACAGGTCGCGGTCGTATCGTATTACGTGCCCGTGCCGAAATTGAAACTTACAATAGTGATCGCGAACGCATCATAGTAACCGAAATACCTTACCAGGTAAACAAGGCGACCATGATAGAGCGTACCGCTGAACTGGTAAATGATAAAAAGCTGGAAGGCATCACCGCCATCCGCGATGAATCGAACAGGGAAGGGATCCGTATTGTTTATGAGATAAGGCGCGACTCAAATGCGGCTATCGTTCTGAACAACTTGTATAAGTACACTTCACTGCAAACATCATTCAGTGTAAATAACATAGCTCTTGTGCATGGAAGGCCTATGATGCTTAATCTGAGGGACCTTATCCACCATTTTGTTGAGCACAGGATCGATGTCATCGTTCGTCGTACCAAATTTGAATTGGCCGAAGCGCTTAAACGTGCCCATATTTTAGAGGGCTTGCTGATCGCGCTTGATCATTTGGACGAAGTAATTAAGCTGATCCGCGCCTCGGATACACCAGAAGCAGCACGCGATGGGTTAATAACCCAGTTTGGGTTAAGCGAAATACAGGCTCGTGCAATCCTGGATATGACTTTAAGGCGTTTAACAGGACTTGAACGCGATAAAATAAAAGCTGAGTATGCCGAATTGATGAAGCAAATAGAATATTACAAATCTATTTTGGCTGACGAATTATTACAGATGCAGATCATTAAGGATGAGCTGCTTGAAATTAAAGAAAAATACGGCGATGCGCGCAAAACAGAAATGGTGCACTCATCTGCAGAAATGAATACCGAAGATTTCATTGAGGATGAAGATGTTGTAATTACTATTTCGCGCGAAGGCTATATCAAACGTACGCCTTTAACCGAGTACCGCAGGCAGGGCAGGGGTGGCAAAGGCGCTATAGGCAGCAACAGCCGCGATGCAGATTTTATTGAACATTTGCTGATTGCATCTAACCACAATTACATGCTCTTCTTTACCGAGGCAGGGCGTTGTTTCTGGCTCAGGGTATTTGAAATTCCGGAAGGATCGCGTACGTCGAAAGGTCGCGCTATTCAGAATATTATTAATATTCCTAAAGAAGAGAACATAAAGGCCTATATCAAACTAATCAGTTTGAAAGATAAAGAATACCTGGAAAACAACTTTATAATTATGTGTACCAAAAAGGGTACCATTAAAAAGACATCTCTTGAGGCATATTCCCGCCCGAGGGCCAATGGTATT
Organism: Bacteroidota bacterium; assembly: GCA_025355225.1. Lineage (GTDB taxonomy): Bacteria > Bacteroidota > Bacteroidia > Sphingobacteriales > Sphingobacteriaceae > Mucilaginibacter. The sequence continues at coordinate 8,074 of JANYAB010000522.1, read as the reverse complement.
AATGCCATAAACATTAACGAAGGCGATATGCTGCTCGAAGCTAATTTAACGAGCGGTACCAGCGAAATTGTAATGGCTTTGAAATCGGGAAGGGCCATCCGCTTTAACGAATCAAAGGTTAGGCCAATGGGACGTACTGCAACGGGCGTACGCGGCATTACACTTGAAGATGAGAACGATGAAGTAGTTGGCATGATCAGTATAGACAATCCTGAAACTACAGTATTGGTAGTATCCGAAAAAGGTTACGGCAAACGCACCGATATTGATGATTACAGGGTAACCAATCGTGGTGGCAAGGGTGTTAAAACACTAAATGTTACTGATAAAACAGGAAAACTTGTTGCCATTAAAGGTGTTACTGATAATGAGGACCTGATGATCATAAATAAATCGGGTATTATCATAAGGATTGCTATTAGCGAATTGCGTACTATGGGCCGGGCTACACAGGGTGTAAGGCTGATTACGTTAAAAGGCGATGATGAGATCGCTTCAGTGGCAAAAATTGAACACGATGATTCTGAAGATGAGGTAAAGGAAACGGACGAAAACACGGAAAATCCGGATACAGAAGCATCGACAGACGAAACTGAATAATCAATATGGCTGGCCGTAAAATAATATTACTGCTTTTTATATCATTGTTTACCACATTCTTTGCTTTTGGACAAACAGAAGCGTTAAAGAATGTGGTTAATAACCTGGCTTTTTACAAACAAAAAAAAGATCTTAAGTATTTAACTAATGCTAAAAAATCTGTTGACAGCCTGATAAGCACCCATGCAGATTCGGCTGATTTAGCAAAAAACGTGTACAAAGCAATTGTTTACTCGAGCATAGCGTATATCGATTCGTTAAATAAACTCAAACAGCCCGTTAACTTTTTTGAAAAAACCTGTAAACATGTCGACGGGCTATCGTCAAATAAAAGGATTTATAAGTACCAGGCCGAAATGGACTATGCAAAACGATGCCTCGCCAATGTTTATTTGCGGCGGGGGTTTAATTACATGCATATTTCGGATTATTACAACGCCATTCGCGTATTTCAGAAAGCGCAATTATACGCTCCTCAATTTAAAGAGATAAATTCTTATATAGCTTACGCAAATAACAGGCTGGGAAATTTGATCGAAGCTGCAAAATACTATTCTGATCTGCTAAAAACCGATAGTACAAAGGCAGAATATGTAGAAGCAGCTTCAAATACCTATCAAGCCATAGGTGATACCTCAAAAGCCCTTCAAATTCTGCAAAAAGGAAGAAAACACTTACCCGGAGTAAAGTTTTTATTGCTTGATGAAGCCAATATTTATAATAACCAAAAAAAATACAAAGAATTGGGGCCTTTATTACCTCAATTACTGGACGAAAACACCAACAGCGCGGAGATTGCGTTTATTGCAGCAAACTGTTATGATCGTTTGAATGATTATGATAAAGCGGAATCACTATATTTACGTGCGATTGAGTTAAATAGCGCGGTATATGACCCCGTATATAACCTGGGCATACTTTATTTTAAACAAAGTATTCTAAAACATGGTGAAGATAGCGCAAAAGATATTGTAAGGGCAGGGCAGTGGCTTGAAAAGGCGAGCGAAATATCACCAAATGAGGTTAAGTGCCTGCAATTGTTGCAGTTGGTTTATACAAAAACCCAAAACCAGGATCAAATCGAAAGAATAAATACTAAACTAAAACTATTAACTAATCAATAAAACATGAAAATTAAACTTTTGTTGGCGACCCTTTTTGGGTTAATTACTGTAACTGCTTTTGCTCAAAAGGGAGAGCTTAATAGCGCAAAAGAAGAATATGATACTTACGATAAATTGAGAATGAGTTTACGTTTGGCAACGCCGCATCTTGTTACAGCTAAAACAGCGATCGATAAAGCCTCCACTAACGAAAAGACTGCCTCGATGCCGCTTACATTGGCTTTAAAGGCGGCAATTTATGCGTCTATTACAGTACATGATTCCATCCCGGCTGCAGCCGCAACAGAATATACTACGGCACAAGAGGCGCTTAGGAAAGGCCGTGATCTGGATACTAAAAAAGAAAATACAACATTGTTAGAGCATGCGAGCAGAGAATTGGCTCAATATCAACTCAATAAAGGAGTTGTAGAATTTCAAAGCAAGAAATATGCTGATGCTTACAATTCCTTTGATGCGGCGCGTCAAATTGTTCCGGAAGATACTACCGCAATTTTAAATACAGCTATAGCGGCAACAAATGCTGCAAATTATACCGCAGCCATATCAAACTATAACAAACTGGCCACTACAAATTATTCAGGAAAAATAGGTGTTTACAGTATACTTCCAAGTTTATACATGGCAAATAAAGACACAGCAGGCGCAATAAAATCAATTGGAGATGCGGTAACCAAATATCCAACCAACGCCGAACTGCGTAAAACAGAAATAGTGATCAACTTGCAAACAGGACAACAAAGCAACCTGATCGCTAAGATAGAGTCGGCTATTAAAAATGATCCTGAAAATAAAAATTTATACTACTATGAGGGTTTAACTTATTCGCAGATTGCGGAAGGAGCTGGCAAGCAATTGGTTAAAGTGCAAAAGGCAGCTGCAAAAGCCCCTCCGGCAAAACCCGGAACTAAACCAGTGGTCGATCCGCAAATAGCCAAGCTGGAGCAAGCTAAATATGAAAATTTCTCTGAAGCTGCTGAGGAGTATAAAAAAGCATTAGCAATAGACGCCAATTATTTTGAAGCTGTTTTAAACTTAGGATACGTAATTATTGCACCGGCAATTGATACGTATAACGCGGCACAACAGATACCAGTGAGCCAGGTTAAAGCATATAATGATGCCATGGCAAAAGTAAATGCGCAATTTGACTTAGCAAAACCTTATTTATTGAAAGCGGTTGAACTGAATCCAAAATCCCCTGATGCATTAACAAATTTAAAATCTTACTACCTCGGTAAAAAAGATACTGCAAACGCAAATGATATACAGAAGAAAATTGATGCTTTGCCTGCAAAAGCAAATTAAGTTTTCTATCGATAGAAGAGAAGGTTAATTAAAGCCTGCAAATTATGCAGGCTTTAAAAACAACAATCTACTTAACATAATATTAATTATGAGAAAAATAAGAAAATTTAAAAGTGCCTGTCTTAATACTTGTTTTATTCTTAAAAAGCGTAATAGTTAATAAGTATGTAGTTTAGCATTATATTGCCTGAGTCTGATATGCTGATCACAATAACGTTGGGATTTTGAGCCAAAATATTTAATGACGTCACGGACGCCGACTGGTTTAAATTTTTCAAAGTAAATGTTGTAAGCGGTGTCAGAACGGATTATTTTTTTTAAGTAGATCTGCACGTCATCATTACGCGCTGATGGCCGCGTTGTAAAAAAGCATTATTTAGCATCCCTGATTGTAGCATTTTGTGTATATCAATCGTATATATAATAAAGTTGATATGAAAACATTAATTCTTATCCTTTGCCTGGGCATAATCATTATAGGATGTAAAAAGAGTAATGAAAGGCCATATCAAAGTATCGGGTTTATTACCGGTTACGACGCCCGGATGTGCCCTTCGCCTCTGTGTGGTGGTCTTTTAATAACTATCCAAAATGATACTGCCAAAAACCCGCCGCCATTTTATCACATCAATTCAACATTGTCGCAATTGGGTATTAGTGAAAGCACGAAATTTCCTATAAATGTAAACTTTAACTACAAACGCGATACCGGTATTTTTGCCACCTATAATTATATCATAGTGTCTCAAATTAAAGTGATTAATTAATTGGTTGACCTATATCGTACCGCATCGCTTCTGCCAGTTCTGCGTAAAATGTTAATTTCTTTTTTTTGTTGTTATCAGTTTCTACATAAATTTCAGATATTTAGCCATCATGGTGGTATCCGAAAATGTTTTGAAATGGGCGCTGCGTTTTTACCCTCCCCTACTGTTTCAACGCATTTGGGTAATCAGGTTCGAAAAGGATTTTCGGGGCGTTAAGGTTAAAGTAAATAAAAGCCTGATCAATAATAACTACAACAATTCCATTTTTGGCGGCACTATTTTCGCGGCAGCGGACCCATTTTATCCTTTGCTTTTTCATCAGTTACTTACCCACAAAGGTTACCAGGTAAGGGTTTGGTTGAAATCTGCGGAAATAAAATACCTGAAGCCGGGAAGAACGGACCTTTTTTTTAATATCAATATAACAGACGCTGATATTGAAGAAGTTGAACAGGTACTGAACACCATAGGTAAGCATACAAAGACCTACCCGATTGAAATGTATAATAAACAAAACGAATTGTGTGTTTTCGTTAACAGTGAAATATATATACGTAATCTGAACCTTGGTGATAATAACAGTGTATCGATCTGAACTATGAAAGTAATAATGAACGACCGTTTTTTCCTGAAAAAGGGATTTATTATATCTACAGATAACAACCTGATAGACTTCGAGGCTGTTTATGATTATTTAAGCAAGGAGTCGTATTGGGCTAAAGATATTCCTGTTGAAACGCTTAGAAGAGCCATTACCAACTCAATGTGCTTTGGTATATATAAAGAAAACAAGCAAGTTGGTTTTGCCAGGGTTGTTACAGATAAGGCTACTTTTGCTTATATTTGTGATGTGTTTATATTTGCTGATTTCAGGCGTTTGGGATTATCAAAATGGTTAATTCAAACAATAAAGCAGCACCCTGAACTGCAGGGCTTAAGGAGGTGGTCGCTTGCAACAGCCGATGCCCATAGCTTATATGCCCAGTTCGGCTTTAAATCAGTCAGCCGTCCCGAAAGGTGGATGGAAGTTTTTACACCTTATAAATTACCAGATCAGGGAGGACAACAATGAATATCAAAAAACTAATTTTTGAAGGGGAAGGCGTTACACTTGATTTTAAAAAGACCATTACCAGCTGCGAAAAAATCGCCAAAACCATGGTTTCATTCGCTAACAATAAAGGCGGGCGTTTGCTGATCGGTGTGGCTGATGACGGAACAATAAATGGGGTAAAATCAGAGGACGAAGAACGTTACATGATTTTAAAAGCGGCACAGTTGTTTGCTAAACCTGCACTGGAACCGGTTTTTGAAGAAATATATGTAGATGATAAGCTTGTGCTTGTAGTTGAAATTGCCGAAAGCAACACAAAACCTCACTATTCATTGGCCGAAGATGGAAAATGGTGGGCATATGTGCGGGTGAAAGATAAAAGCGTACTCGCCAGTAAAATTGTGCTGGATGTACTTAAGCGTTCGGGAGACAACCAGGGCATCCTGATTGAATATTCAGCCAAAGAAAAAGCACTAATGGAGTACCTGGGCAAAACAAACCGTATCAATGTACAGGAATATTGTAAACTGCTTAACCTTAGCCGGCGAAGTGCACAACGTATTTTAGTAAACCTTGTTCTTTCGGGGGTAATACGTGTGCACACTACTGAAAAAGAAGAATACTATACGGCCGCTTAATTAAGTCCGAAGTCGGAAGTTCAAAGTCGGAAGTAAAAGCTATAATAACGAAATTACGCCAAAAACTCAAAACTTAAGACTTAGAACTCAAGACTTGAGACTCGATGAAAAAGCTCTATCAAAAATACAAGCCTTATTATAAGGATAGCCTGTGGTTGGCCATACCTGTTGTGATCTCGCAATTGGGCCATACGCTGGTGCAAACTGCGGATAGTATAATCGTAGGCCATTTTGCGGGCACCATTTCATTGGCTGCAGTAGCATTGGTGAACAGTATTTTTGTAATTGGCCTGGTAATTGGTTTAGGTATTTCCTATGGCATTACCCCTTTAATAGCGCAGCACAATGGCCGTAATGAGCATAACGAATGCGGGCAGCTGCTATCAAATAGTTTATTGATCAATAGCATAACCGGTGTCGTTTTATTTTTATTGATAAGTTTTGGGGCGATGCAGGTTATAGGTCATCTTGATCAATCTCCAGAAGTAGTGCGTCAGGCCAGACCGTATTTGTTCCTGATGGGCATATCGCTTATCCCCTTGTTGATATTTAATACATTCAAGCAATTTGCCGAAGGATTGGGCTTTACCAAACAAGCTATGTTAATATCCATTTGGGGCAATGTGCTTAACGTTTGTCTTGGAATCATCTTCGTTAAGGGGATGTTTGGCATTGGCCCTATGGGGATCAAAGGCGTTGGTTACAGTACTTTGATCGATCGCTGTACAATGGCTACGGTGATGAGCTTGTACGTTTTCAGGTCAAAACATTTCAGGAGCTACTTGAAGAATTTTGCGATCAAAAACATTGATAAAATACGTAGCCTGAAAATATTGAAAATCGGCGCACCGGTTGCACTCCAGTACACATTTGAGATAAGTGCCTTTAGCGGGGCCGCCATATTGATAGGTACTATAAGCCCGGTTGCACAGGCAGCACACCAGGTAGCGATTAGTATGGCTGCATTGACCTATATGGCGGCCAGCGGAGTGTCAGCCGCAGCGGCTATCAAATCGGGTAATTTTTTTGGAGCTAAAAGGCACCGCGAATTGCGGTTATCTGCGATATCAAACTATCATATCGTTATCGTTTTTATGTCTGTCACCGCCATCCTATTCACCTTCGGCAATCATTTGTTACCATGGATATATACTTCAGATAAAAGTGTTATACTTATTGCATCACAGCTACTTATAATCGCTGCTTTCTTCCAGTTATTTGACGGGACACAGGTTGTTGGCCTTGGCGTGCTTCGCGGAATGGGCGACGTTAACGTACCCACCCTGATCACTTTTATAGCCTATTGGGTCATCGGTCTACCAATTGGTTATTTGTTGGGGATCCGTCTTAACTTAGGTGTTGAAGGTGTGTGGTATGGGTTGGTGCTTGGACTGCTCGCAGCATCAGTCTTACTTTTCATCCGTTTCCAGCTTATCAGCAGGAAGCACGAGTATAAAACACCTTTAATTATCGCTCAGGACTAAAAATACAGATCGTGTGCCAGCCGAAAAGTATTGCAGTGCGCATCAACGATGTCTTTAATGTCGGCTGAATAACCCCCTCCCATACTTATCTGCACCGGGATTCGATGTTTAATACATTGTTCCATTACAAACCGGTCACGTTCTTTACAGCCTTCTTTGCTCAATGACAATTTGCCCAGTTTATCCGTTTTCAAAACATCCACTCCCGCCAGGTAAAAAATAAAATCCGGTTTTTGCTGATCGATCAACCGGGGTAACGTCTGTTTTAACAGATCAAGGTACTCGTCATCACCCGTGCCATCGGCAAGGTTAATATCCAGATCCGACTTTTCTTTACGATACGGAAAGTTATTTGCACCGTGTATTGAAAAAGTAAATACGCGGGACTCATTTTCAAATATTTGAGCGGTACCATTACCCTGGTGTACATCTAAATCGATTATTAAGATAGATTGCGCTAATTTATTATTTAACAGGTAATTAGCTGCTATGGCCTGATCGTTCAATAAGCAAAAACCTTCGCCCCAATCTGTACCGGCATGATGCGTACCACCTGCTACATTAAAAGCAACACCATAGTTAAAAGCAAAATGACAGCCATCTATCGTACCCTTAGCTATTCGTATTTCCCGCTCCACCAATTTAGCAGATAAAGGGAAACCGATGCGTCGTTGTTCCTTAGGCGGCAATATCAAATCGCGCAGCTGATGCCAATAGTATTCGTCATGCGTCCATAAGATTACCTCTTCCTGCAATGGTTCTGGGGAAAAGAGGTTTTCGGCGGCTAAAATTCCTTCATGGATCAATTGCGCGGGTATCAGCTCATACTTTAGCATCGGGAAACGATGCCCTTCAGGAAGTGGATGGGCGTAAATGGGATCGTAAGCTACCTTCAGCATAATAATTATTCCAAAAGGAGTAGAACGTCGGCCAGGTAGTTAGAAGCTTCGTATACGTCTTTAAAAGAGTTATACAGCGGCACAGGGCTCAGCCGGATCACATCAGGCTCGCGCCAATCGCCAATTACCCCATTTTTAGCCAGATAATTAAAAATAGCTTTACCATCGCGTTTGCAAACAATTGATAACTGGCATCCGCG
>JANYAB010000448.1 GCA_025355225.1 Bacteroidota bacterium | reverse complement strand
CAATATTACAATATTACAATATTACAATATTCAACAGTGCAAATATTCCTATACCTTCTTATCAAAGCTGATGCATTCCTTCAATTCTTTATCAGTATAAGCCAAATTGTATTGTTTCAATACATCATCGGGTACGCCGTTCCATTGGTTGGCCGTGTTGCCCATGTAACCTACATCCTTTACCCCGATCTCGGACGTATAAAAACCTGTAGCTGTTAAATTGCGCATCAGGTTAAAAAAAGCCACCCCCTGGCGCATTTCGGGTTTTGCTTTTTTTGGCCAGGCTATTTCGTCAACCATTTCCATCTGCTGGGTGTGGCTGCAATCTTTAAAAGCCTTGTCATAACGTTTCAGGCATTGCATATCCAGCCAGCGCAGGCCGCCCTGCATAGGCACCTGGTGTTCCGGCATGTCCTTCACAATAAACTCAATAAACTCGGGCACTTTCGCATCAGATGCACTGCCGCTCACCTCGTCTTTCGGGATAATAATATCGCCCAAAATGGTGATGGTAACCATCTCATTAGCAGTAAAGAAGTTAGGCTGCTGAAGCAGTTTTTTATCTGCCAGCTTTTCTTCGGGCATCCTGTCAGGATGATCAATTTCCTTTACAGTTTCTTTATTTTCAGGAGCCTCTTTAACCGGTTGTTTACAGGCATCAAGCAAAACCGAGGAGGATATACCACCGACGATAAGGGCCTTAAGCGAATCTCTTCTATCCATGATAACAGTATTAAATATTTTGTTTCTTTAATTGATCAACTATATACTCAGAAGCGCGCATTGACAAGGCCAGTATGGTCCAGGTAATGTTTTTATCAGCCTGCGATACAAACTGCCCGCCATCCACGCAAAACAGATTCTTTACATCATGTGCCTGGCTGTATTTGTTCAATGGCGATTTTTTGGGATCGTTCCCCATGCGAACGGTCCCGGCCTCATGAATAATACTACCCGGATTATGCAAGCCATAATTATTATGAGCACCATCATCGCCTCCCCACGTGACTACAGCACCCATGCCGTGCAGGATCTCTTTAAAGGTCTCTTTCATATGTTTTGCCTGATTTATCTCATAATCCGACCATTTGGTACGAAAACGTAAAACAGGTATGCCATATCTATCCACTACATCCGGATCAATTTCGCAAAAATTGTCTTCTCGGGCGATACCTTCTCCGCGGCCGGCCATACCCACATGGGCTCCGAAAAAATAGCGGTAGTCCTCTTTAAGCGATGCACCATAGCCTCCGGCTTCTTTTTGCTTACCTTTTATTTTATAGGCTCCATTGAGGTTCTCAATACCCCAGTTGAAACCATATAACGGCATCCCGAATCCCCCGCCATATTCAATATGGTAACCGCGCGGGAAATCGAGTTTTTTATTGTCGAGCCACCACGGGCTATAGACGTGCATACCGCCTACGCCATCTTCGTTGTAACGTTTACGGTCGAACAATTCAGGGATGATGCCACCCATATCCGCGCCGGTTGAGTCGTGCAGGTATTTGCCTACTACGCCGCTCGAATTGGCTATGCCATTTGGGAATCTGCTCGATTTGGAGTTGAGCATTAGCCTGGCGCTTTCGCAGGCACTGGCTGCCAGTATCACGGTGCGCCCGAAAATCTGGTACTCCTGCATATCTATTTTGTTTACGTAGGCAACGCCTGTGGCAAGTCCTTCGCTGTTGGTCAGTACTTCGCGTGCCATCGCGTTGGTGATCAAATCGACATTACCTGTAGCGACGGCCGGCTTAACCAAGACCGATGACGATGAAAAATCACCGTATATTTTGCAGCTTCGCCCGCATTGCGCACAAAAAAAACAGGCCTCGCGGGTATTATTGATCTTTTTAGTCAGTATAGATAAGCGTGAAGGTATTACCGGGATATTAACACTTGCCCCGGCCCTTTTAATAAACAGCTCGTGCAGCCTGGGCTTGGGTGGAGGTAAAAATATTCCATCAGGGTCGTTATAAAGACCTTCGTTAGTACCAAAAACGCCAATCAGTTTATCTATTTTATCATAATAAGGCTTTACGTCGTCATAGCCGATGGGCCAGTCGTCGCCCAGGCCATCAATGCTGCGGCGTTTAAAATCTTTGGGCCCAAATCTTAGGGATATCCTTCCCCAGTGATTGGTGCGGCCACCTACCATTCGTGCACGCCACCATTCCCAATTACTATCACCCTTTTGAGTATATGGCTCGCCGTCAATCTCCCATCCCCAGTAACAGCCATCGAAATCGCCAAAAGGCCTGAATTTGGTGCTTGCGCCCCTGCGCGGAGAATCCCAAGGGTTTTTTAGCTGCGACGAGTTTTCGCGCGGATCGTAATTCGGTCCGGCCTCTAATAAACAAACTTTTAAACCGGCATTGGCCAGGACATAAGCGGCCATACCGCCCCCGGCACCAGAACCAACTATAATAGCATCGTACTTTTTAGCTTGCTTTTTGATCTGTATATCGTCCATGAATTAGATTTTTAGAGTTTGGGTTAATTTCAAGTCAGCGGCCTTCAGTTATAGTATAGTTACAAGTTCAATTTCAATTTTTTTTCTTAAGACTTAAGACTACTGACTGAAGACTTAACGGGGGTTTCACAAATCTACATTTTGATTTCTTTTTTCAAAATCGTTTGTAGTATCAATTGCACTTAATTTTTTAATCCTGGTTTTATTCAGTACATTGGTTGACTTGCAGGTTTATTTTCCTTTCTAAAAGCTGTATCATCAGCAAAGACCGCTTCACCATTTTACCAAAATAATTTAGTCAAACGTATAGGAATATATCTTGCTATATTATAAATTTTACTTCTAAGAAATACTGGTATAGTTTGCGCAAATTAATGCTAAATGGGTTAATAAATCGGAAAATTATATAAAAATGACGATTTCGTATGTGTAAATGAGTTTTTTTAAGTCATGGGTTTAAACAATATCATACAAAATAGTGTTAGTTAATAAACCATCTATAAAAAAGATACAGCTTAATGAAAATTGCTTATATATCAACCTATCCACCCCGCGAGTGCGGTATTGCAACATTTAATGAAAACTTAATGCGTGCAATAAGCGCAAACTACCCCGAAAGACAAACTCTTTCCAAAGGCGGATTTGTAGTTACAGTAAATGATTCTGACAGCCTGCAGGAATATGAATATCCGGAAGAGGTAAAATATGTAATACGCCAAAACCACCAAAAAGATTATATACGTGCAGCTAATTATATTAATACAAGCAGCGCTGATGTTTGCATTATGGAACATGAGTTTGGCATATTCGGCGGTGAAAGTGGTATTTATATCCTTCCGCTCATCAACAGGCTCGAAAAACCATTAATATCAATATTGCATACCATATTGAAAGAGCCAAGCTATGTTCAGCGCATCATCATTCGCGAAATTGCAGAGCAATCATCAAAAATTATTGTGATGAGCCAGCGGGCGGTTGAATTCTTAATTACCATATATGATATTGCGCCAGAAAAAATACAGATAATTGAGCATGGTGTACCCGATCTGGAGGCACCGGAAAGCAACCCCATTAAACTACTTACATCATTTAAAAAACGCCGCGTTTTATTGACATTTGGACTCATAAGCCGCAACAAGGGTTTGGAAACCGTTGTTAAGGCATTGCCTGCCATTGTTGAAAAACATCCGGATGTGATGTATGTTGTTTTGGGTAATACCCATCCGGGGGTACTTAAAAACTCGGGCGAAGAATATCGCGATCATCTAAAAAGTCTTGCGGCTAAACTGAATGTTTCCAACCACCTCACATTCATCAATAAATTCGTATCAGAAGAAGAATTGATTAATTACCTTACTGCGGCCGAAGTTTATGTAACCCCTTATCACAATGAGGCGCAGATCACCAGCGGAACATTATCGTACGCTATCGGTGCGGGCGCGGCGGTGGTTTCGACCCCATATTGGCATGCTACCGAATTGCTGGCAGATAATCGTGGCCGCCTGTTTGCCTTTAAAGATTCAGAAGCGCTGGCCGATATTGTTAACG
>JANYAB010000125.1 GCA_025355225.1 Bacteroidota bacterium | reverse complement strand
GTTATTGGTTTGTGCCAGGGCTATATCATCACAGCAATTTTCGCGCTCTTCTCTTAGCAATGCTGATATCCACAACAAGCCCGGATTAAAGAAAAAGACGGTTTCGGCAATGTTTTGTAAAAAGTTAACAAAATAGTCGTTGCGGCGAATATGCGCAAGTTCGTGCAATAAAATTGCCTCTACTTGTTCAGCAGGTAATCCAGCTAACAAACCCACCGGAATAAGAATAATAGGTTTTAAATGACCAATCACCACAGGTACTTTGATATAACCGGATTGAAGTAGTTTAACGGTTCTTTTGATCTGCAATTTTTCAGAAAGCTTTGATACGGTTTTGGCCCAAAACTCAGAAGGCTCATTTATCTGCCTGTTCCTGATGCGCTGGTTATAAACCAGGCAGGCCATCATTTTTACGCTTTTAAACAGGAAGAATAAAAACCACACCATTACTATCATTGGCGAATTGGCCGAAAAGTAATCGGTAAATGCTTTTATCAATTCTTTAATGCTGCACACATTACCAGAAAATAAGGCTGATACGTTTGCACCGATAGCTCCGGCAAATGGTGGCACAATGGTTTGCGATGTAGCATGGTTCCACTCCCATATAAAAGTAAATACGCACATACCTGTAAATGCCGCGAATAAAGTGAGCGCAATATTATACCGGCGGGCGGCACTTGACCCCTTACTAAGCATTAACGCTGCGGCGGCAACAATTGACAAAAACAAACCCTGCCATAAAGAATGGATCAGCATCCAACTGAACGCTGAGATCATTTTATCCATTGTTGTGCTTATCAAAAGTAAGTGCATCATTCAATTATTTGCCTTTATCCATATTGTTTAATAACTCTTTTATTTTCTCTAATTCCGCTTCTGATGTTTTATCGTTATCTAATAGCGCGAGCATCAAACTGCTGGCCGAACCATTATACATCGAATCCATAAAGCGTCCCAACAAATTCCCTTTTACTTTTTCTTCAGCTACAGCCGGGCTGTAAATATGCTTCATATTTGTTTCATCGCGTTCAAGCATGCCTTTCTCCTTCATTACCTGCATCAGTTTCAGGGTAGAGGTATAAATCACAGCTTCCTTTTGTTCATTCAACTTATCATGTACAAAACGGACGGTGGATGGACCATACTGCCACAATACCTGCAATACGTCTAATTCCGTTTTTGTTGGAACTATTTCCTTTGTATTTTCCTTTTTAAACAGCATCATAAACCAGAGGTATGTATTAAAAACGTACGTTACAAATATTATGTTATTTTTTTTGATTTTTTTGGTAGCTAAGTCACTGGCGCTCATTTCATGAACAGAAATATTAAAGTAGTTTATAACTTCCTATTAGTCTATTACCGAAGCTTAATTTTTTCAAACAGGTGATAAGAGTCATTTATTTTCATGATGAAGCACAAGGAATGCCTAAAAAGGGTGTGGTACTTTTATACTATGATTGATATTACTCTCCCTCCCGATCTCAAAAGTCATAGTGAAGGGACGGGTCCTGTTAGAAAACAACATCCTGTTTATGCAGACTTGCTGCCTCCCTGTAACCATGCCTGTCCTGCGGGTGAAAATATCCAGGCCTGGATGGCATTGGCACAGGCGGAGCAATTTGAAGCTGCCTGGCAGGTATTAATGGCAGACAATCCAATGCCGGCTGTATGTGGCAGGGTTTGTTACCACACCTGCGAAGATCAATGTAACAGGGCTCATATAGATAGCACCGTCAGCATCCATGCTGTAGAGAGGTTCCTTGGGGATGAAGCGCTGAAGAAAGGCTGGAAGATAGAACACGCAGCGGCGCCTACCGGCAAACGCATACTCGTAGTTGGGGCGGGGCCAAGCGGGCTATCAGCAGCTTATCACCTTACCCGAATGGGTCATTATACGGAAATTCGTGAAGCCGGACCGCTGGCAGGCGGAATGATGCATTTCGGTATCCCGGCCTACCGTCTTCCCCGAAAGGAATTGGATCTGGAAGTTGAACGCATACAGGATATGGGTGTTTCAATTGTTTACAACCATAAGTTAGAGGAAGTTTTAAAGGAAAAGGAAGAAGGAAATTTTGATGCGGTATTTATCGCTATAGGCACACAGCTTTCAAAAAAAATAGATATTCCCGGCAGGGACGCAGGTAAGATACTTGATGCCGTGACTTTTCTGAAGCAGGTAGAAGACGGCAATGCCCCCCGGCTCGGTCGGCGGGTTGCGATCTATGGAGGTGGTAATACTGCTATGGACGCCGCCCGTACAGTTAAACGCCTGGGCGTACCTGAGGCGATGATCATATACCGGCGCGACCGGGAAAATATGGCTGCACACGACTTTGAAGCACAGGAAGCTCTGGATGAAGGAGTAAAGATCAACTGGCTGCGTACGATAAAGGAAATGGACGGTGATAGTTTCACCGTGGAAGTAATGCGCCTGGTGAATGGCAAGCCAGAACCGACCGGACAGTTCGAAACGCTGGAAGCGGACAACCTTATCCTCGCCTTGGGCCAGGATGCGGATACTGGTTTTTTAAGAGATATACCCGGCATCGCATTTAAACCTGATGGAACGGTAATCGTTGGCCCGGATATGATGACCGGTAGCCAGGGAATATTTGCCGGCGGCGATATGGTACCGGGAGAGCGAAGCGTAACCGTGGCAATTGGACACGGAAAGAAGGCCGCCCGTTATATAGACGGTTTCCTGGAGGAAAAGCCCTATCAACCTGCTATTAAACACCCGTTGGTGAGTTACGAGCGGCTGCATCGCTGGTACACAACCCATGCACCCCGTAAGGAACAGGTAGATCTACCATCCGGATCGAGGGTCGGCAACTTTGATGAGGTGAAAGCGGGCTTAACAGAAGAAGAAGCTCTTTTTGAAGCCCAAAGATGCCTGTCGTGCGGCAATTGTTTCGAATGCGACGGCTGCTTCGGAGCCTGCCCGGAAGATGCGGTTATCAAGCTTGGGACGGGCAAGCGTTATGCATTTAACTATGATCAATGCACTGGCTGTGGAGTATGTTATGAGCAATGTCCCAGTCATGCAATAGAACTGGTACCCGGGGCGTAACATGCTCCTGGTATTTTAAAACAAAATTAAGATGTCAACTAAACTGCCCGTAATTGCTACCCTGGATGGAAATGAAGCTGTAGCCTATATTGCCTACCGCGTTAACGAAGTTTGTGCCATCTATCCTATTACACCTGCCTCCGGTATGGCGGAGTTTGCCGATGAATGGAGTGCGGCAGGTAAAGTGAACATTTGGGGTAATATCCCCGAAGTGATAGAAATGCAAAGTGAAGGGGGAGCGGCAGGTGTGGTACACGGATCGCTGCAAACAGGTGCACTAACCACAACCTTTACTGCGTCACAAGGCTTGTTGCTCATGCTTCCCAATATGTTCAAGATAGCAGGCGAACTTACGTCAACTGTTTTCCATGTTGCTGCGAGATCGCTCGCAGCACAGGCCCTGTCTATCTTTGGCGACCATAGTGATGTAATGGCGGCCAGATCCACAGGGTTCGCTATGCTTTCTTCTGCTTCAGTACAAGAGGCACACGATATGGCGCTGATTAGTCATGCAGTAACACTAAAGGCAAGAATTCCATTTATTCATTTTTTCGATGGCTTCCGTACTTCACACGAGATCAATAAGATCACGCTGCTTTCCGATGGGCAGATCCAGGCGATGATCGATGATGACCTGGTTCATGCACATAGATCGCGCAGCCTGAATCCCGATCGTCCTTTTATCAGGGGGACTGCTCAAAATCCGGATGTTTATTTCCAGGCACGGGAAACGGTAAACCCCTATTATGCGGCGGCACCCGGTATCGTTCAGGAAACGATGGATAAATTCAGTGCGCTGACTGGTCGCACATATCGTACTTTTGAATACGTCGGCGACCCCAATGCGGACAGACTTATCCTTTTGATGGGATCGGGGGCAGAAACAGTGAAGGAGACAGTGAAGAAGCTACAAGCTAACGGCGAAAAAGTTGGCGTGATCCAGGTGCGGCTTTACCGGCCGTTCTCGCTATCGCATTTGTTGGAAGCTCTTCCTGTAACAGTTAAAAAAATAGCAGTACTTGACCGGACTAAAGAACCGGGAGCAGGCGGAGAACCACTATACCAGGATATAGTTACGGGCTTGTTTACAGCTTTTAGCGAGGGGCTCATCGCCAGTTTACCAAAGATTGTTGGCGGGAGGTATGGCTTGTCTTCCAAGGAGTTTACGCCTGCGATGGTAAAGGCTATTTTTGATGAGTTGAAATCCGCTGCTCCCAAAAACGGATTTACTATAGGTATTAATGACGATGTATCTCATACCAGTTTGCCTTTTGATCCTGCCTTCAGTATAGAACCCGCCGACAGGGTTTGTGCGCTCTTTTATGGCCTCGGAGCAGATGGAACAGTTGGTGCAAACAAGAATAGCATAAAAATAATCGGTGAAGAAACAGATATGTACGCGCAAGGGTATTTTGTATATGATTCCAGGAAGTCGGGGGCGCAAACCGTTTCGCACCTGCGTTTTGGCAAGGATCCTATCCATGCGCCCTATCTTCTCGAACAGGCAGATTTTATAGCCTGCCATAAATACAATTTCACTGGGAAAGTTGATATGCTCAGGTTGGCGAAACCAGGAGGCGTTTTTTTACTCAACAGCCCTTATGACAAAGAAGAAGTTTGGGACAGGCTGCCCCGTTCTGTGCAGGAACAGATCATTGAAAAGAAACTGAAATTCTATGTTATCGATGCGTCGAAAGTTGCAGAGGCAGCCGGTATGGGTCAGCGTATCAATACCATTATGCAAACCTGTTTCTTTGCACTTTCAGGCGTGTTGCCTTTTGCCGATGCCATTAACCAGATCAAGAAATCGATCCGGAAATCATATAAGGCAAAGGGGGAAAGTGTAGTGCTGAAAAACTTTAAGGTAGTTGACGACAGCCTGGAAAACTTGTACGAGGTTAAGGTTCCGGTTAATGCCACCAGCACCTTATCTCTTTTGACAGCCATACCAGCAGAAGCCCCGGACTTTGTACAAAAAGTTACGGCTGTTCTTTTGGCCGGGGAGGGTGATTCGCTGCCGGTAAGCATGTTGCCGGTAGATGGTACCTACCCAAGCGGCACAAC
Source organism: Bacteroidota bacterium (assembly GCA_025355225.1). Taxonomy (GTDB): domain Bacteria; phylum Bacteroidota; class Bacteroidia; order Sphingobacteriales; family Sphingobacteriaceae; genus Mucilaginibacter. The sequence continues at coordinate 4,558 of JANYAB010000125.1, read as the reverse complement.
GAAATGGGAGAAGAGGAATATTTCGGAAGAAGTAGCGGTGTGGGAACCGGATATTTGTATTCAGTGCGGCAATTGTAGTTTTGTATGCCCCCACAGTGTTATCCGTTCGAAATTTTATCACAAGGATTATATTGATACTGCCCCTATACAATTTAACTCTGCACCGATCAATGCACGCGGTTTCCCAGAAACGCGCTACTCCCTGCAGGTATATTTTGAAGATTGCACAGGATGCAACCTTTGCGCGCAGGTATGCCCAGTTATAGATTTAGAGAACCCAACCCGTAAAGCTATCAATTTGGCCCAAAAACCAGAACCGGAAAAAGAAAGAGAAAATATACAGTTTTTTGAGAGTATTCCTGTTAACGACCGGGCAACAGTAGATTTCTCATCGGTACGGGGTGTGCAGTTCCTCGAGCCTTTGTTTGAATTCTCTGGTGCCTGTGCCGGTTGTGGGGAAACGCCGTATATCAAGGTGCTTACACAACTGTTTGGTGACCGCCTTCTTGTTGCAAATGCCACTGGTTGCTCATCCATATACGGTGGTAACTTACCCACTACACCGTGGACCGTAAATAAAGACAATAAAGGGCCGGCATGGTCCAATTCCCTGTTCGAAGACAATGCAGAATTTGGTTTGGGAATGCGGATATCTACTGATAAGCAACTGTCTATAGCAAAGATACTGGTTGAAGAATTAAGGCCGGTATTGGGGACCGAAATGGCTGACGCGCTGCTTCATTCTCCACAACAACTGGAATCGGAGATAGCACAACAACGCGTACGGGTAGATGAGCTTAAAAGGAGATTATCGCAAAAGACCGAACCATTGGCTGCCAAATTATTATCTGTGGCCGACCAGTTGGTGCAAAGAACGGTTTGGCTGATTGGCGGTGATGGATGGGCTTATGATATTGGGTCGTCAGGCTTAGATCATGTTTTATCAACTGGGCGCAACGTGAATGTAATTGTATTGGATACCGAAGTTTATTCGAATACTGGCGGACAGATGTCTAAGGCGACACCAACCGCGGCAACGGCCAAATTTGCTGCAGCTGGGAAAAAAGTTGGGAAAAAGGACCTGGCCCTGCAGGCCATCTCTTATGGCAATGTTTATGTCGCACAGGTGGCGATGGGTGCAAACCCCCAGCAAACCTTGTTGGCTATGAGGGAAGCACAGGCCTACAATGGACCATCATTAATACTGGCTTATAGCCATTGCATAGCCCATGGAATAAATATGGAGAAAGGATTGGATCAGCAGAAACTGGCGGTGGCAAGTGGCTACTGGCCTCTTATCAGGTATAATCCTGCCCTGAGAGCAGCAGGAAAAAACCCGTTCGTGCTTGATTCACCGAGGCCAAGCATTCCATTCGGAGATTATGCAAATAATGAACTACGGTATAAGGGCCTTTTAGACTCCAATCCTGTAGAAGCGAAACATTTGCAAGGTATCGCGCAGGAAATGGTCAACCTTCGATGGAAGACCTATGAAGACATGGCAGAGTGGAAAGCCGAAGCTTTTGCGCCAGTGGTTTAAGGCATCTCTAAAAATTGAGTAAATGAAGAAGACAGGTCAGATTGTTAAAATAGGTATATGTTCTGGTAAATTCTTAAATTTACTTATTGCCGATCGGCAGATTTTCCATAATAGCACTATTAATATATTTATATGATTATAGGCATTTTAAAAGAACCGTCATTTGAATCGAGGGTTTCCCTTTTGGCCGGAGAGGTTACTGCATTGATCAAAAATGGCGTCAATGTTTGGATAGAACTTGAAGCCGGGGTAAAGGCTTTTTGTACAGATAGAGAATACACGGAAAGAGGCGCGATAATAAAATCCCGGACCGAAATTTTTGATGGTGCTGACGTATTGTTGAGCATACACTATAGCGAAGTTCCCCTTCATCTGAAAAACAAAGTATTTATTGGCATCTATCATCCCATCTACAATCATGCACACGTGGAAGAGTGGGTTGGACACGGACATACTGTATTTAGCCTGGATATGCTACCGCGTACAACAAGGGCACAAACTATGGATGTATTGAGTTCACAATCTAATATTGCCGGTTATAAAGCAGCGATACTGGCCGCTTCCATGTATCCCCGTTATTTCCCGATGATGATGACGGCGGCCGGCAGTTGCTCGCCTGCAAAAATATTGATACTTGGCGCAGGGGTTGCTGGCCTGCAGGCCGTTGCTACTTCCCGTCGCCTGGGAGCAGTGGTAGAAGTATTTGATACCCGTGCAGCCGCAAAAGAAGAAGTAATGAGCCTTGGTGCAAAGTTTGTAGAAGTGGAAGGAACCGCTGATGCCTCTAAAGCAGGGGGCTACGCGGTAGACCAGACCATAGAGTTTCAACAAAAACAAAAGCTAAGGATTGCAGAAAGCATTAAGAAAGCAGACATCGTTATTTCAACAGCCCAGATATTTGGTAAAAAAGCGCCGGTACTTGTAACTAAGGATATGATGGAAGCCATGAGGGCTGGTTCGATCATTATTGACCTGGCTGCCGGTACAGGAGGCAATACAGAAATTACAAAAGACAATGAAACAATCATTTTCGGTAATGTAACTGTAATTGGTGCCGGAAACCTGGCCTCCTCGTTACCATCAGATGCCAGCAAATTGTACGGCAAAAATGTGTTGAATTTTCTTAAACTGCTCATCAATAAGACCGGAACCCTGGAAATTAATTTTACAGACGATATTGTAAGTAACACCTGTATTACCCAAGGCGGAAAAGTTATTTCCCCACTCATTATCAAAAATCAAAATCATGGAAATATTCCTGAATTTCATTCAGAGCAACATTGAGCTATTTTATATAGTAATCCTATCTGTTTTTTTAGGTATAGAGGTAATTTCAAGGGTGCCGTCAGTTTTACACACGCCCTTAATGAGCGGTGCAAATGCTATCCACGGGGTTATCATCATCGGGTCAATTATAGTAATGGGAGAAGCATCTCCGAACAATTACTTCGTATTGGCATTGGGTTTTATAGCAGTGATAGTAGGTACCATAAATGTAGTTGGCGGGTTCGTCGTTACCGACAGAATGCTGGGAATGTTTAAATCAGCAAAAGGACCGGCTTCTCAAAAAACAAAAGATGATTAACATGTATACAAATATCTTATCCCTCAGCTACCTTATCGGATCTGTCTCATTTATTTTAGGGCTAAAAATGTTATCCACTCCGGCAACCGCTCGGAGAGGGAATTTAGTATCTGCAGCCGGGATGGGGATAGCCATTTTGGCTACACTTTTTCTTTATCAGCCGGCCGGCACACATTTTCATAATCATGGATGGATTGTTGGTGCAATGATCATAGGTGCAGTTATTGGTTCAATATCAGCGCGCAAGGTGAAAATGACGGCGATGCCCGAGATGGTCAGTCTGTTCAATGGGATGGGAGGATTATGTGCCGCTCTGATTTCTATAGTTGAATTAGGCCGTATAGCACAGGATCATACAGACATGCATGTACTGTCCATATTGGCAGGAATGGTTATTGGGAGTGTTTCTTTTGCAGGCAGTATGATTGCATATGGAAAACTCAGTGGTAAAATCAAAGACCACACATTCGTCGGGCAACACATCTTTAACCTTGTAGTATTATTTGTGATATTGGTAATGGGTGCTTTCATTATCCATGGAGAGGGCGCTGCTCCTGTTTTTATTTTCTGTAGCATACTGGTTTTGTCAATCGGGTATGGCATTTTGTTCGTGTTGCCCATTGGCGGGGCGGATATGCCGGTGGTTATATCTTTATTAAACTCCTTTACAGGTATCGCAACAGCCTGTGCCGGCTTTTTGTATAATAACCCGGTGATGCTTACCGGAGGGATACTGGTTGGTTCTGCCGGAGCCATCCTTACAATCCTGATGTGTAAAGCAATGAACCGTTCTTTAAAAAATGTGCTGATCGGATCGTTCGGGGAAACCAAAACTGCTTCCGGACAGACCAACGGCGCACAGGGAACTTACAAGGAGATAAGTTTAAGCGATGCGGCAATGGTAATGGGCTATGCACATGAAGTCATGATAGTGCCCGGCTACGGTTTGGCAGTGGCTCAGGCGCAGCATACCTGCCATGAGCTGGAAAAGGTATTGCGGAAAAATGGTGTTGAGGTGAAATATGCGATCCACCCGGTTGCCGGGCGTATGCCCGGGCATATGAATGTATTACTTGCCGAAGCGGATGTATCTTATGATGATTTGCTGGAATTAGAACCGGCAAACGAAGAGTTCAGTTCCACTGATGTTGTACTTATACTTGGGGCAAATGACGTGGTTAACCCAGCAGCAGACAATGACCCATCAAGCCCTATTTATGGCATGCCTATCCTCGAAGTCGGACAGGCAAAAATGGTGATCGTGAACAAACGCAGTATGCGGCCAGGTTATGCTGGCATTGAAAATCAACTATTTTTCCAGCCAAATACTTCTATGCTTTTTGGCGATGCAAAGGACGTTTTGCATCATTTGATTAATCAAATAAAAGAGCTTTAAGCGAAACTAATTAATCATTAACTTGCCTGATAGCCCG
>JANYAB010000429.1 GCA_025355225.1 Bacteroidota bacterium | reverse complement strand
CGTTAACCCAATTCGGTACATCTATTAAGCGCCCGTTTGTAAGCGCCAATGGCGAAAGGGTGGTATTTGAAAAAGATTACCAATTATATGTATATGATGTAGCCTCGAAACAATCACAAAAGTTAAATTTCACCATCTACCGGAATGATATATTACCTAAACAACAGGAATTTGATGTCAAAGGTAAAATTGAGGCAATGGACGTATCACCCGATGGAAAGAAGCTGGCATTTGTATCGAGAGGCGAACTATTTGTAAGTGATGTGGAGGGAAAGTTTATTCGTAAGATAGCACGAAACACGGCCGAGCGGGCAACCGAGGTACAATGGCTGCCTGATAACCGCTCTCTGATATTCAGCCAAACATTAGGGGGCTATTTTAATTGGTATACCATTGCGGCCGACGGGCCGGGGAAAGAGAAACAAATAACTAATGAAAAACAGAATAATAGGTTGCTCACCGTTAATAAAGCGCACACACAAGGTGTGTACCTCAGCGGGCGCGAAGAAGTAAAGCTTATTGATCTCAAAACATTTATCAGCAAAACTATTGCTACTGACGAGATATGGGGATTCGGAAATTCGCAGCCTTTTATCTCCCCAAACGGAGAATATGTAGTGTATAATGCGCACCGAAATTTTGAAAATGACATATTTGTTTACGGCATTAAAACTGGTAAAACATTAAATCTTACCAATAGCGGAGTTTCCGAATCTGAGCCTTTCTGGTCACCCGACAACAAATATATTTATTTTACCTCCTCGCGCACACAGCCTGAATACCCATATGGGACGCATGATGCCCACATCTACCGGATGCCGCTCCAAAAATTTGATGAGGCATTCAGACTCGACAAATTCAAGGATCTGTTCAAAGAAGAAAAGAAAGATACAATCGCTAATAAAAAAACATCAATCAAAAAACCGCTGTCAGAGCAGCCTTCTCCTAAACCTGCTGCCGAAATCATGATTGATACGGAAGATCTGATGAAACGGCTGGAGCGTATAGGTCCGGAATTTGGAAGCCAAAATTCACCATACGTCATTCAAAAAGGTGAGAAAACCCTGGTCTATTATACATCGGACCAGGCGGAGGGAAAGCGGGCTATATTCCGCACAACTTTACAGCCTTTTGAAGCCAGCAAAACTGAAAAGGTAAATGGTGAGGATGCTCCCGGATATAATATTGCTACCGGAGGTGATAAATATTATCTATTGGCCTCGGGGAACATTTACACCCTGAACATTGATAATAATAAAATGGAGAAGGTGGATATAAATTACAAATTCAATCGCGATCTTGAAAGTGAATTTAGGCAGATGTACGATGAGGCATGGGCTGGGTTAGAGGAAAATTATTATGACGGAAACTTTCACGGTACTGATTGGAAGAAAATGCATGACCGCTATAGTGTGTATTTACCCTACCTGAATAACCGTGCAGACTTGAGATTACTTTTGAATGATCTCCTTGGTGAACTTAACTCATCGCACCAGGGCTTTTTTTCGAACGGAAGTGAGGAAAATAAGATACTCCACTACCGTACTATGGAAACCGGGATAGTATTTGATAACGATGATCCTTACAAAGTATCGGCATTGTTAAAAAACAGCAACGCTGACAAAGCTGATATAGCTACAAGGGCAGGAGACCGTTTAAAATCAGTAAACGGCGTTACCGTTGATGAAAAACAGGATAGAAGTTTTTACTTTACCAAGCCCTCGCTGGATAGGGAATTAGAATTAACCTTTGTCCGCGATGGTAAAGACATTGATGTAAAAATTCATCCTGAACCAACTAATGAGTTTGTCGACAATCTTTATGGTAGCTGGATAGATAACAACCGGAAATTGGTTTCTGAAAAAAGTAAAAGTCGTATAGCCTACGTATATATGAAGAATATGGGCTCTGGTGCATTGGAAACTTTCTTAGAGGACATGGTAGATGATGCCTACAAAAAGGATGCGCTGATACTTGATCTCCGCTATAACACGGGCGGAAATGTACATGATGCGGTGTTGAGATTTTTGGCGCAACGGCCTTATCTGCAATGGCAATACCGTGGCGGACAGAAAACGGAACAACCAAACTTTGCCCCTTCGGCAAAACCGATCATCCTGTTGGTTAATGAGCAAACTTTAAGCGATGGCGAAATGACAGCGACCGGCTTTAAAGCATTGGGGCTTGGAAAAATAATTGGCACAGAAACTTACCGGTGGATCATTTTTACCAGTGGCCAGGGACTCGTTGATGGCTCGTTTTACCGTATACCAGCGTGGGGATGTTTTACGCTCGATGGCAAGGATATTGAGAAAACCGGTGTCAGTCCGGATATTTATGTTAAAACAGACTTTACTGACCGGTTGGAAAATAAAGACCCACAACTGGACAGGGCAATTGACGAGATAATGAAACAATTAAAGTAAGATATGCATTGCAGGGGCGTCCTGGTAATTGTGACACCCCTGCTTCGTTTTTAGAAATTAAACCCGTGTTGATCGATCAGGTAGATCAAAGCGGCCATTGAAGCAGCGCCTAATTCCATTTCGCGTTTGTTCACGTTCTCAAAAACATCGATAGCGGAGTGATGAATATCGAAGTACCGTTGCGAATCGGGCAAGTAACCGATGAGCACTATGCCGGGCGTTTCCTCTCTCAGGGGGCTGATATCGCTTCCCCCTCCCCCTGCTATCAGGCGGTCGGACCCGTACGGTTCAAGAAGTTTTTTCCAATGCAGGTTTATATTTTTCACCAGGTTAGGCGAGGCACCATCAAAACCAAAACCACGGGGTGTGAAACCGCCCAGATCAGACTCAATTGCTGCAAGATGTTGTTCCTTGTTTTGGGCCGCAAGCTCAGCATATTTAATACCTCCTTTGTCGCCGTTTTCCTCATTCATAAAAAATACCGCCCTAATAGTGTTTATAGGGCGATAACCCAAAGCTTTAAGGATACGCAAGGCCTCTACTGATTGCATTACACCTGTGCCATCGTCATTAGCGCCCTCTGCCAGGTCCCAGGAATCAAGATGACCGCCTACTGTGATATATTTATTCGGAGCCTCAGAACCCTTTAACTCACCCACTACATTGTAGGACAGCACATCCGGAAGAGTTTGACAGTTTTGTTTAAAATAGAATCTAATATGCTGTTTTTTTTGCTTTAATAATGCACTGAGTTGATTTGCCGCTTTGGTGGATATAGCCGCTGCCGGAATCTTTATACCATCAGTAGCATACCTCGTTGCGCCCGTATGAGGGTAATCATTGACACTTTCGGTTAAAGAGCGGACAATTACGCCAACCGCACCATATTTGGCTGCTGCCGCGGGGCCGGCATTTCGCTGGTCACCGGCTGTACCATAGGCCCGCAACGTTTCAATAAAACGGGGGTCGAATGGCCGGTTGAAAAAAACTATTTTCCCTTTGATAACGCTTTCGCCCAGGGTATCCAATTCTTTTAAGCTGTGCACCTCTATCACATCGGCAGTAATACCCTGTTTAGGCGTTGCCACAGACATACCTAAGGCCACAATTGCCACGGGTATTCTTTTATTACGATCCAAAATCACGCCCTCTTCTTTCGCACCGCGCACCCAATGCGGTACCATTACGTCCTGTAGAAAAACGCGGTCAAAGCCATAGGTTTCCATCAGCTTTTTACCCCAAACCACTGCTTTTTGGGCGTTTGCCGAACCGCTCAAACGGGAGCCTATATTTTTACATAAAAAATGTAGATTATCGTAGCATTGGCCCTTTACCAGTTCTTCGTCATATATGTGACGCAACATTAAAGAATCCTGGGCTTTTAGCAAGGAAGCTGAGAAAATCAGTAGTAACAGAATGGTAGTCTTTATTTTCATTTGAAAGGTTGGGTTTTTAACAAATGTAGGATTTTGCAGGAATTCATCGGTCATGATATTTTATCCCAGCTTAAACCGGCATTCTTTGACTGTAGAGCGAGATGTAATATTTGATTTTCGGGTAACACCAATTCAGGGTCTTTGGCGAATATGTTTTCAACGCATTTACGAGCCAGAAATAGTAATTCCTGGTCAGTTGCAAGATTAGCTACCTTCAGGTCGAGCACCCCGCTTTGCTGTGTACCTTCTATATTACCGGGACCGCGCAGTTGCAAATCGATCTCAGATATTTCGAAACCATTATTAGTCTTAACCATGGTATCGAGCCGGATCCTGCCGTCGTAGCTAAGTTTATGTGTGGTCATTAAGATACAATACGATTGTTCGGCTCCCCTGCCAACCCTGCCGCGCAGCTGGTGTAATTGCGATAAGCCGAAACGCTCCGCATTTTCGACGATAATCACCGATGCATTGGGGATATTAACACCAACCTCGATAACCGTAGTAGCAACCATGATCTGAGTTTCACCCTTTATAAAGCGTTGCATTTCAAAATTCTTATCCTTTGCGGTCATTTTGCCATGAACTATGCTTATCCGATAATCTGGCAGAGGAAATTCGTGCGAGATAACTTCGATTCCATCCATCAGGTTTTTTAAATCGAGCTTTTCGCTTTCTTGTATTAGTGGGTATACTATATAAATCTGTCTGCCCTTAGCTATTTCCTGCTTCATAAATCCAAACATTCGCAAACGCTTGTTTTCATAAAAATGGATAGTTTCAATTGGCTTTCGCCCTGCAGGCAATTCATCTATTACTGAAATATCCAAATCGCCATATAATGTCATTGCCAATGTGCGTGGGATTGGTGTAGCTGTCATCACTAAAATATGTGGGGGTATGGCATTTTTTCTCCATAATTTAG
>JANYAB010000396.1 GCA_025355225.1 Bacteroidota bacterium | reverse complement strand
TGGCTATGTTCAGCGCAACGAGCATTTACTCTATCATACCGATAAATGCATTGAACTTTAGCATATAACGGCACTACTGTAAATCCCTTTAACTGACAGCAAATGAATTTTATTAAAAGAATTTCAGGTAATGGGAGCCGTATTGCTGGTTTGATACTTTTGATATTTACTGGAAAGTTTATCAGGTTCCGTAAGAGTAATATAACCAGCTTGTATTAGTGGTAAAATATGCAGGCGGTAATTTTTGGGCTGGTTCGAAATGCCGAGGTGATCGAATATATCTGCCCGGCTTTGGGGATTTTGACAAAAGTTTAATATTTCCTTTTGTTTCGGGGATAACAAAATAACATCTCTATTACCATCCCTATTACCATCTCTATTACCTTCCTTATTACTTGCCACTTCCTTTTGGGCATCATCTATAAGAACAACATCGTTTTTAAAAGCAGGATGACAAAATATTTCTACTTCGAAAAAGGTACGTTCATCATCTGTGCGAAAAGATGGTTCAGGAGAGCCATTACGTTCCAAAACACGTTTAATAGTGGGAATGCCTGTGGCACGGCCTTCCGTTAAATCGAGTTCCTTTAAAAAATCTCCTAAACGGCGGTTGCGGTAACGGCGCGGCCTTATCCTGCCGCTGGTAAAATCTTCCTGCCGGATAGAGCGATCAGGGCCACCATAATTAAGCAGCACGATGGATTCTGGTGAAACCCGGATTTCAACCTGTTCCCTCAGTTGATAATCACGATGAAATAATGCATTCGCCACAGCTTCTTCCAGTGCAGCGTAAGGGTAATTCCAAATACGGATTGCTTCGGCCTTGTCAGCTTGCTTAATGACTTTTTCCTTTAAAAAGTTTGTTTTTAATAAGTCCAGTGTCTTTCTGATTAAAGTAGGTACGGGGCCTGTAATACGCGGGTATTCAAGAAATTCCGATTCTCCTTCACCCATTGGAAAATACACGACATCCACCCAGGTGGCCGGAAAGAATTTTTCCGGGTGTTCATTAAACATCATTAATGCCACATTCCGGGGAAAACGGTGTTCGGGCGGGCCATCAACCAGGAGCATCTGTTCTAATATTTCCGTTTTGGTATGCTGATCGGAAGTTTCCATCAATTTACTGCCTATCAGGCGCAAATGATCCTGAATGAGTACCATTGAAATATCATCTATGCTGGCATATTGATTAGAGCGGTCATCAAAGGGAATTTGGTTGGCCAGACTAATCAGTTCTTGCTGAGTTTCCATATCTGCAACAGCAGAACTGGCATACCTACGAACATAATAGGAATATCTTTTTTGTTTGGCCGTAATTTGTTCAGGCACTTCATAAGGGCGGTTAGAGCCACCGGGCACCCAAATAACTAAAATTTGCTGGCCATCCACAGTTTCAATAAAGAGTTTAGGATGGTAAACGGGGTTAATCAGGTTATTATACCCGATCATCTCTTTTTGAACAGAGGCAATCTTGGAGGCACTTAAACCTACAACGGGCCGCTTGGCAATCCCGCTTTCTTCTTCCACGCCAATCAGAATATAGCCACCACCCACATTTTCAAAATCATTCGCAAAAGCACAAATTGAACGGTATATGGCATCAGGATTCCATCCCTCTTTAAATTCGAGCCGTTCCGATTCAACCGAACGGGCGTTTAATAAATCTTCAATATTGACGTGTAATGGCATCTTGTAAAAATAAGCAGGAATGTCATAGTATCGAATTAAAATTTAATTCTCCGTTTTTAAATCCGCTTGATAAATTTTTTACCGTTGTGTTATTTATTTGTTATTTTTTTAATGTGGCTAATTATGAGATAGTTGCAAATTCTATTCCGGCCATTTTAAATATGATTTAGAGGTGCTAAATTCTAAAGAAATAGGAGAAGATTATAATGAGTCGGATATAGACTTTGAATGTCCAAAGCCAACTCTCCGGCTTTCCTATGCAAAGTATAATTTTTTTGTTGAGGGGGGTGATTTTTGAGTTCTTATGGATGGTACGATAAACAGGGTGAAGTAAAAATTCCCAATCCCATATTCACCATTACCGCGAAGATAGCCACCGCCGGGTAAAAAGTAAAGGCCATGCAGAGCGGGCCATTTTGTTTTGTTTTTTAGCGGTGGCCCGGCCTTGACTATTTACCCGGCTCCCGCTTTTGGTTGCTTACATGGTGAAAATGGAATGGTGTGTTCTTGACTTGTATGGCGTATTGCATCAAGAAGCGTCCTTTCCGGTTTGTTTTCGATATGCCGCAAGGTTGGTAATTCAAGAGGTCGTTTCAAACGGCCTCTTGAATTACTGTTGGTTTTGCTACCGTAAATTCCATAAGCTTTTCTGCCATACTCTTTTTAGCATCATTTTCAAAGCCTTTCCAGTAGTTCTGTGTCGTGTTCATGGTTGTATGCCCCAAAGCTTCCTGTGCAAATTCCAGCCCCATTGTACGGGTTGCCTGAGTCGTGAATGAATGGCGGGCTACCATCGTGCCTAATTTAAATGATAAGCCTAACTGATCGACCAGTTTTTGCATGTGCTGGTTAACAAAACGGATAAAATTTTGGTTGACTCGATGCCGCTCTTTTGCTGACATGCCTGTCTGGAATATCGGAAATAAGTAATCATTAGGCTTGCCTTTTTCGTTTGCATACTTTTTAATAAAATCTTTAATATAGCTGGTCAACGGAACAACAATAGGGGTCGGGTCTTCCTTTGTAGTATTTTTCGTCTTGTGCCTTAAAAATGAAAAATAGGTATCACGGATGTCTTTAAACTTTAATTCAGCAATATCCCTGAAATTCATCCCGTTGCACTGGTAACTGAAAAACCAGAAATCCCTGGCCTTTAGCATTAAGCTGTCTTTGGCAACATCTGCAATGTATAACGCGTTAAGATCAGGTGTTTCCAATGCCTTTTTTACATTTTTGCCGTTTGGGATTTTATAAGTTTTAAAAGGGTAAAGTTCAGGGGAAATATCTCCGGCTGAAATTGCTTTATTAAAGATTGCCCTTAAATTACGCATATAAATACCAACTGTTGTTTTGGAACTATTTTTGGAGATCATCCATTGTTCGTATTTATTTAAAACATCGGCTGAAAGTGCGGCAAAAGGAATATACGTAACCGGATTTTTTTTACCCTCACTCAAATAAGCCGTAATAGAATTAATGCTGCAATTGTAACTGGAAGCTGTGCCGATCTGCTCATTTTTGTCCAGTACCTTTACATAAGCAGCGAAATGGTCAATAACATTATTGGCGCTTGCTTTGGTACGGAACATCTTGCGCTCAAATTTTTCAAAAGTAAAGCTATCACCTAAATCCTTAGCCAGTTCTGCAGCTTTTTGTATAATAGCATCCAACTCAATTTTAAGTTCCTTAAGTTCTCCTCTTGGCTTGGCAGCCAAATAAGATTGTTCAAACTGTTCATTGCTCAATTTGTAATCAGTTTTATACCACCGTTCCATTTTTGCGGTAAAATAAACGTGTAGTTTTAAAGGATAGGTGCCATCTTTCAATGCCCGCCTTGTGTCCAGATATAAAGAAACCTCTGCTTTCATGATTTTAATAATTAAATGTATAAATTTGCAGAAACAAACAAAATATAAGCATCACAATAAATGTGATAAAATGCTGATTTATAGTGCGATTACTAATACAAATATAAGAAAAATGATTGAATTATTTGCAGAAAATTTGCAGAAAAATGGACAACAAATCGCAAAATATCACAAATTAACTAATATTGAAAAATATGTAAAATATTGATTATCAATACATAACAATGTATTGCAAAATACCAATAATGTGTAAAATATGACTGTTAATCAGAGGGTCGCTGGTTCGAGTCCAGCCTCAGGAGCAAAGCCCGCATGTCTGTGGGGCTTTTTGTTTATAAGAATATAGAAATCTACAAATCGGCTTTGTCATCGTACTCCCCTTGTAAGGCATATTTCCCAAATGTGACCAAGCCGATGGTAATGATCGGCGTAAGTACAAATACTACAATAATGCCAAATATCAGGTCGTCGGGCTTGCCGGTCCCTATCTTTGGAATGCCTAATTCAACAATGCCCAAGTAGGCGAAAATTAAGCCAAGCAATATCCATACAAAACCAAGCATTCTTTTCAGCCTGTTCTTTTTAGAAGGATTTTTTATTGGCGCCATCTGCTCTGCATTGTTTTCCTTGAGGTATAAAATCCCTATTACCAAACTGATGCTCATGAGTATAATAGCATAGTTCAGGCCCGCCAGGTAATAATCGGGGCTGTGGTCCACATTAGCTTTTGCTATTAAATACGCAGATATAACCGGGGCCATACCGCCGAAAATACCGAAACCTATGTGATAGGGCAGCGACATAGAGGTATAACGGATCCTTAAAGGAAACATCTCGACTAAGAATGCCGCCGAAGCACCGTGAGCCATAGCGACCACAATCACCAATAGAAAAACTAAAAAAACAAGCTTTCGCTCGTCAGGAGGGCGAATTTTTATAACTTTTGAAATGTCCGGATTAATTATACGCGGCTTTTGCTTTTTTACTTCAGCTAATAAAGTGCCATCTGTATAAAAATGCTGGGTGGTTGTTATAGTAAGCTGTTCATTATTGGGCAAACTTTGCTGCTCTACATCAACGGTCATAGCGGATTTATTCTCCACTTTTTTTTGAAGATCAACAGTTTGATAAATCTGATCGAAAACCGGGCGGAAACCTACAATCCCCAAAAAAAGGCCCATCATTAATATCGGTTTTTTACCAACACGATCGGATAACCAGCCAAAGAACATGTAAAGAGGGGCGCCACATGCTAAACCGATAATTAATAGCCGGTTGGCCTGGTCATAGTCGACAAACATAAATTTAACCAGGAAGCTTTGAAGAAAAAAAGTCGTAGAGTAACCTACCACTCCAATTCCAAGCGTTAATCCGAAGATGGCTAACAGCACTACTTTTAAATTTTCCTTATTCCCAAATGAGTCTTTCAAAGGGTTGCGGGAAGTTCTGCCTTCTGCTTTAGCCTTGGCAAACAAGGGCGACTCCAACATATTTTTCCTGATAACTACCGATACGACCAGCAAAACACTTGATAAAAGGAAAGGGATACGCCAACCCCAGCTTTCCCAACTGGATATTGACATGGAATTTTTTGTTGCCATGATCACCCCAAATGCAACAGCAACGCCGAAACCGCCCGTAAATGTTATCCAGGATGTCAAAAATCCCCGTTTATTTACGGGCGAATGCTCGGCCACAAAGGTGGCGGCGCCACCAAACTCGCCGCCAATGGCAAGCCCCTGCAAAAGCCTTAAAGTAAGCACTATAGTTGGCGCCCAAAAACCAATTGTTTGGTAAGCTGGTATAAGGCCAATGGCAAAGGTGGCGCCGCCCATCAGCACAATGGTAACCATAAACGTATATTTTCGCCCGATGAGATCTCCCAAACGACCAAAAAACAACGCGCCAAACGGACGTACCAGCATCCCAGCCGCAAAAGTGGCCAGTGTAGCCAAAAAGGCCGCAGTGGGATTTCCTGTAGGGAAAAATTTTGTGGATATGATAGTGGCGAGGCTTCCGAAAATATAAAAATCATAAAATTCGAAAAGTGCGCCGACGGTAGATGCAGCAACAATAGGGACTAATGATTTTGCAGAATTGCTGGATTCGGGTTGCTGCATCCTGGGATTTTAAATTTGGTCGGTCTAATCAATACGTAATAATAATATAAAGTATTGATAAATAATAATTAGTCGACTTAAATCCTGCTGTTAATCAGAGGGTTGTTGGTTAGAGCCTATCCTCAGGAGCAAAAGAAAATCAAGCACTGACAACCGAAAAATGTTGTGAGTGTTTTTTGTTTTAAGGCACCTTTGTAAAACATTTCACATCTCACAACACATTATCGAAGGACCTTCGGCTTTAACTCCTTAGTTTGTAACAGTAAAATTGATTAGAGTACCGAAGAAACAGACTCAATATAATGTCATAACTGCGTTGCCTCCTTTACTGCCGATTAACGAATGTTGCAAACTATTTTATTGGCCATACGTTCCCCAATAAAATACTTCATGAAAAACAACATACTTGTCCCTATCATAGCCACTGCAGCTGCGGCCGGAATTCTTACGTACCTGTTCGCCACCGAAGATGGCGCGGAAGCTCGGAAAAAAATGTCGGCGTTAATTGAGGAGCATTTCCCGGAAGCATCTGAGCGGTTACAGGTTTTGCAGGATAAAATAAAGGATCAATTATTCCAGCTCCTCAATAAGCAAGATTCACAAAGCGATAAAGCTTAAAGAATAGAGGCACACTAAAAGATACCAAGAAACTTTTTCTTCCTCCTTTTTTTCTTTTTAATTGGAGGGTGAGTTTTATTAGAAAGTTTACTAGTATCACTTTTTATAAAAGGAACGATGGTACCCGGCTTGTTCTTAGCCTGCACAGTATCAGCCAAATGTTTATTCTTAACGGGGCCAACGGTATCAATGGCAGGTTGTCTCAGTTTGCTTTTTTCCGGGGAGTACCTAAAGAGTGCGAAAGTAAAAAGAGTAACAATAACCAGGGTCAAACCAACAAGTAAAGGTATCGAGAGGTGAACTTTACGTTTAGTTAAAGTTATAAACTGTTCATTCGTAGTAATTTGCTTCTTTAGCATTTCATTTTGCGATTTCAGCTCGGCAATCATCATTTTTGCACCCTGCTCGCTCTCGGTTATAACATTTTCAGCGATAACCTCATGTAATACGGTTCCGTCGGCGTACCGGTCTTCAGGTGCTTTTTCCAGGCATTTGGAGATGAGCTGAAGTAACCAGCCCGGCACCTGCATTTCGCGCTCCTGTTGGTTTTCGGGCCATGTTTTCGGTATGTTTTGCCTGCGCAGTTCCAGCAGGTCAGGTATTGGTGCCTCCATATGCGACAACATGACCGTGTTTCTTGCTGTTTCGCCATTGTCCTTTAAAGGGAATGGTACCTGCCCCGCCAATAACTCGTATAAGATTACCCCATAACTGTAAATGTCGGTTTGGAACAGCATCTGTCCTTCATTCTGCTCCGGCGCCATAAACTCGATAGCACCCGCGTGCCTCATGCTGCTGCGTCGCTGCTCATCCGACATTACAGACAGGCCAAAATCGAGCAGCACATAATTACCCGAATGAATATTGAACTTTACATTATTACTTTTGATGTCCCCGTGTTTTACGCCCACATTATGGCAATGAGATAATGCGCAGGCCAGATGGTCAGCCAGCTTAATCACTTCCTTAATGGTAAACAGCTTTTCGTGGGGTGGCTTCAGCAATTCCCCCAGGTCGGGCCCCTCAATAAACTCCATTTCTATAAAAGGGAATGAACCGCTTTCGGTAATACCGTAGTGAAGTATCTTCACTACGTTGGGGTTCGGAACCTCGTTAACTTTTTTGAGTTTTTCAACCTCGTTCAGAAAGTTTCGGTAATTTTTATCTTCCGTGCTTTCGCTTTGAATGGGTGTCGGCAGCAATTTAACAGCGCTAATGATAGGGCCAATGCGCCGACCCTTATAAACAGAGCCCTGACCGCCTGTACGTAACGCGCCCATATTCTCCAGCCCCTCTGTTATGGTAAATATCTTACTCATCCTTCCTTCTCCCGGGATTTATAACTAAACTCAATTACCGCGGACTCGCCTAAGATGATCTGGTCTCCCTCCTCCAGCTTATGGCCGATATGCGTTGATTGCAGCTTTATTAAATTATCGTTTCCCACCGTTTTTATCTTGATCTTGTTTCTGGGAGGAACTCCGCCTTCATCTGCATAAATAGAAAAGCACTGGTCATCATTGTTCCATTCAATATGCGCATGTTGCCTGCTAATAAACTTATTACTCTCATTCATGCTCCCGCCCGGAAAGGCTATTTGATTGATCCTGAAAAAACCTTGTTCAACCTGTGCTTTATTTTCGCGTCCAATATTTACCTTCCCTTTATCAGAGGATACCAGGTATTCGGGCTGTTCAGCTTCACCATTCAATATCCTTATATAGGCGGTGCCGGATCTTTGCAGTGTATGATCCTTGGTCCGGATAAACACGGCAAGGGGCAGTGCATTAGATTTAATGGCTTCGGTTGGAAAATCCATATCAAAATTGATTTCCATAATCCAGTTTTCCGGAAGGTCAAGCGCAAAGTCATCAGCTATCCTTTGTACCTCATCTTTAAACCTGTCCTTTTCTTCCCAATAAACAGCACCCTCATAAAGATGCCTCTCACCTGCATTGGCACTAATAAACAGGTGAATACCCTTAATATGCCGCCCCTCGCCACCTTCCGACTTTTGAAGTTCCTCTTTTATAAAGCGAAGCAGGGTGTCACGCAGAACTTTCACATCTTGTGACCCCTTATTTTCATTTTTTTTAAACAGATCAAACATCTTAACTACTCCTTTATACTTTTTATATATCCTGCTTTTATTAATAGTGGGATCACATGTTCGCCGGCAAGTCTTACTGCATCGGATGATCCTTTAGTTGATTCTATCCGAATACATACCACTAAATTCCCTACGCCTTTAGCCATTGGTGCAAAAAACACATACCAACCGTCATTGATGGCGTTTCCCTTCCAGATACGTTCCGGCGTACCAGTTTTACCGGCAACGCTTATGCCCAATATGGGTTCCTTCGGGGCACTCTGTTCAATCATATACTTTGTAAGTAAAGCGGCGTATTGTGGATCGTCCGCAACTTTAATACTTCCTTTTACGGGCTGCAGCGTATCGTTTGCCTTTAACATAAACCTGTTAGCAACCAACGAACCATTATTAGCCACGGC
>JANYAB010000374.1 GCA_025355225.1 Bacteroidota bacterium | reverse complement strand
GTCAAAAGCCAATTGCTGTAACTGCTGTTGCAAGGCATTATAAGCCAGAAATATATCCTAAGGTTGAAGATGATGCGACCATCCTTGTTGAATATCCGGGCGCCACTGGTCAGATAGAAGCATCGTGGAGCTGGCCTTTCGGCATTAAGGATCTCGAAGTTTTTGGCGAAAAGGGCTACCTGCATGCTTTGGATAAGGAAAACATCGTAAGCCGCATGCGCGAAAATAGAAAAGGCGTTAAAGTAGCTCCCCCATTGCCCACACCCATCAATGATCACATGGCCTATTTAACTGCCGCCCTTAGAGGACAGATAGCTGCAACAGATGACCAATCGTCGCTAAAATACAATATGATAGTGATGGAGATACTTGATGCGGCGAAAAGATCGATCAAAGAAGGGAAGCGGATCCCTCTAACACCCTGAAAGGGAGACAATTTATAATATTGTCAACTTTTAACTGTTGTATAAGTTAATTTATTTTAATTTCGCCATTGTAGTAAATCATCTATTCTTATGTTAAAATTTCTGTCTTCAACTCTTCTAATTGGTCTGTTTGGCACGTTTGTCAGTCAATCAAAACCAACAAATATCACTGCCTCAGCCACTGCCGCCGCTTTGCCCCAGGGCAGCGCTGCAGCTATTATGGCCCGCAAGCAAGTCCCGATATTGTGCTATCACCAGATACGCGACTGGAGGCCAAAAGATTCCAAAACATCCAAAGATTACATCATACCTATTGCTGCTTTCAAGGCACATATGAAAATGTTAGCCGATAGCGGGTATCATACTATTTTACCAGATCAGCTATATGATTACCTGACCAAAGGCACAGCGCTGCCAAGCAAACCTATCATGCTTACCTTTGATGATACAGATCTCGACCAGTTTGAAGTGGCCCGTCCCGAAATGAAGAAATATGGCTTTAAAGGTGTGTTTTTTATTATGACGGTATCTATCGGCAAAACAACGCGGCATTATATGAGCGCTGAACAAATAAAGCAGCTTTCGGATGAAGGCAACGTTATAGCAGCCCATACCTACGATCACCATAGCTTCAAAAAATTTCAGGGTAAGGATTGGGAGATACAATTAGATAAACCCACCAAGAAACTGGAAGGCATTACGGGCAAACCCATTAAATATTTTGCCTTCCCATTTGGTTTATGGAACGCAGAAAATTTGCCGCAACTGCACAAACGTGGCTTTAAACTGGCTTTCCAGTTATCCGAAAAACGCGACCCACAGGATCCACTGATGACCGTTCGCCGCATACTGGACAGTGGCTACTGGACCGTGAAAAATTTAAGCAATAGTATCAGGCATAGTTTTTAAGCCCCTGGCCCCCTGAAGGGGGAATTGTAAAAAGCAGTAATTTATCTGGTACAGGTAAATTACTGCTTTTTTACTTTCTGTATTCATTCAGCAAATCTTCAACAGATATGCCGTTTATTCTCATCCCGCTTATGTTGCAATCATTTATTACTACACCGCTTAAATTACAGTTAGTGATGGTACTATTATTGAGATCGCAATCTTCAAAACGCAATGGCCGCTGCCTGGCGTCAGGATCGTACATGGGATGATCTTTGGGCGGCATACCGATGTTGTGTATAAATGCTCCGCCCAATTGAGCACCTTCTATTTCGAGGTTGCTTAAGTTAGCATTCATTATTTTTACATTGGTCATAGCAACATCGTTAAAATACGAGTCATTAAGCATTGCACGGTTTGCAATGATTGTTTTGAGTTCTTCCTTTATTTCAATTTTTTCCATGACGTTTATTTTTTTATCAAATTTCTAAATAATAGGCGATAAAATTAACTGGTGAAAATGACAAACTTGCGGTGCTTTTCCGACATTAGTATTTAAATATTATCCCCCTTAAAGGGGGATTTTTTAAAAAGTTAAGACTAATGACTTGATAGTTTCTATATTTAAACATGGTAAAGTCATTTGTGTTTCTATCCCTTGCGGCTATATGTTGTATTAGTACACACAAAGCCTTCGCGCAATCTCCTGCAGTTATTGATATGCATTTCAAGGCATTGATACAGCACGATATAAAAGCGATAGCCAACAGTTACGCGGAAGATGCGCAAGTATATTCGCCCAACTGGGAAGGTGCTAAAACCGGCGCGGCCGGTATAACCGAAGTGTATACCAGGTATTTTGCCTCAACACCCGACTTGACCTATAAAATCAATAATATTATTAATGCAGGTGAGAATATTGTGGTTGAATACGTGGTAAACGGCACCTTATCAAATCCCGAGGGCAGTACCCCCGACTATATGAAGGGCAAAAAATACACGCTAAATTATTGCGCCATCTTTATTGTAAAAAACGGCAAAATAATTAAGGAGACTGATTATTTCGACCAGGTAGCTTTTCTAAGACAGGTTGGGTTCTTCGATCAGCATTAATTACAGATTCTCGCCCGCCGGCCCCTGCCCCTTGTTTGACGCGCTTTCATCAGCAAGCTCTCCTGGAATATCGTTATCAGATATTAGCGTTAATACTTTTTCTTTTTCGGGTTTGTCTTGGCTGATGGGTCGCTCTTTATCCTCATCCTTGTTAGTCACCGAATCATCCTTATTAAGGATCTTTTCATCCTTTGGATCTTTCACTTTTTCGCTTTCCATGTCTTTCAATTTTATTTTGATACAACAGTTGAAATAAAAACTTGTTTTGCTCGATGAGCCCCGCCGCCCTCAACCCAAATCTTAAATTTTGTAATGTTATCTTTGTATTAATGCAGGGCAACAGATCAGCTTATAGCGAACTAATTAAAACCGAGGCTAAAAAACTGGGCTTTATGTTTTGCGGCATAGCTAAAGCCGAATTTTTAGCAGAAGAGGCCCCGCGATTGGAAACCTGGCTAAAAAATGGCATGCACGGCGAGATGCAATACATGGAAAATCATTTTGATAAACGCCTGGACCCGCGTTTATTGGTTGATGGGGCGCGATCCGTAATTTCACTCGGCCTTAATTATTATTCGGATCAGCAACAGGTTGACTTAGCCGCTCCCAAACTATCAAAATACGCATATGGACACGATTATCACCAGGTAATAAAGGATAAATTAAAGCAACTGTTTGAAGTAATAAATGAAAAAATAGGCGAAATAAATGGTCGCGCTTTTGTTGACTCGGCCCCAGTATTGGATAAAGTTTGGGCCAAAAAAGCGGGATTGGGCTGGATTGGCAAGAATACCAATTTGATAAGCACAAAAACCGGCTCCTTCTTTTTCCTGGCAGAACTGATCGTTGATATTGACCTTGAATATGACCAGCCTGCCACAGCCGACCATTGCGGCACCTGTACCCGATGCATTGATGCTTGTCCCACAGAAGCTATTGTAGCACCATATATAGTTGACGGCAGCCGTTGCATATCCTATCTCACCATAGAATTAAAAAATGAGATACCACAGGAATTCCATGGCAAAATGGATAACTGGATGTTCGGTTGCGATATTTGCCAGGATGTTTGCCCTTGGAATAAATTTTCGGTACTGAACCAGGAGAGGGCTTTTATACCAAATGAAAACCTTCTTGAAATGAACAAACGCGATTGGGAAGATATCACTGAAGACGTTTTTAAGAAGGTCTTCAAAAATTCTGCCGTAAAACGCACCAAATTTTCGGGTTTAAAGAGAAATATTCAGTTTCTACGAAATGTTGATCAGTGATGGGAGATTAGTGCATTGTCCTGATTATTTTCTGACCTTTCAATTTCCTAACTAATCTCTGATCACTGCACCCTTATCACTAATTTATTCCTTTCTCAAACTCTTAACAGGGTTTGCAATTGCAGCTTTTATGGCCTGGAAACTTATCGTGAGCGGTCCAGACAAGCTTTACTCGCTTCGCAAACTCTCAACAGGATTAGTCATCGCAGCTTTGACGGATTGAAAACTTATGGTCAAAATCGCTATTAAGACCGATATCAAGGCAACTATAGCAAAAATAGTCCAGGTTATTTCGATGCGATAGGCAAAACCCGATAGCCATTTATACATGGCATACCAGGCTGATAGCCAAGCTATTATATTTGCAATCAAAACTAGCTTTAAGAAATCCCCGGAAAGCAACAACACGATTCTCTGCACTGAAGCACCCAAAACCTTCCTCACCCCTATCTCCTTCACCCTTCTCTCAGCTGAATGAGATGCCAGGCCGAATAAACCCAGGCAGGATATAAAAATAGCCAGGCCAGCGAGGATGCTGACTATCTGGCTGACCTGGTTATCGGCCTTGTAAACTTCATTAAAATGTTCATCCAGAAACTGGTATTCGAAAGGGTAATCGGGATAAATACTGTCCCATTTTGATTTTATAAACGCCAGCGCTGCATTGGTGTTGTTGCCATTGATCTTAACAGAAACATCTCTGAACCCAAAACTACGTGCGCTTATCATAAACATAGGCTCAATTTTGTACTGCAAAGAATTAAAATTGAAGTTTTTCGCGACACCTGTAATGGTGCCTAATGAATAAAATCCAAATTGCTGTCCTAACAGTGAAGATAACGGTGCCTTAGGATGATCTTTTAATAACTCCTTTGCTAAGGCCTCATTAACAATATATTGCCTTGCATCCTGAGTTTTGTCACTTGAGAAATTTTTACCCGCTGCGAGTTTAATTTTATATAGATCGAGATAATTATTGTCAACAACCAAAAGCGTTGTGCCTAATTGCTGTTTTGGCCCGTTGGCTGCTTTAAATGTCACCCCGGTTTGATCCAGATGACTACCTAAGATATCCTGCGAGGCCGTTACACCCGAAATTAAAGTGCTGCCTGATAGTTCGCTCTTCAGCAAGTCGTATTTTTTGGTTGTTACACCATCCAAAGGTATGTTCACGATCTGATTCCGATTATACCCGGGATCCTGTTTTTGCATAAACCTCAATTGTTTCAGCACAAATACTGTGGCTATCATCAGGAAAATAGCGCTGGCAAATTGTATGACAACCAATATATTCCTTAGTAAACTTTTGTTTTTGCCCACTTGTATAGAGCCTTTTAAAACCTTTGCCGGTTGAAAGGACGACAAATAAATGGCCGGATAAATGCCAGATATTAAGCCAATAAGCACAGTTCCGCCAAATACGATTATGATCATGCTAAAACTGCTGAATATATCAAACGTAATTTCCCTTTCGCTCAAATCGTTGATGTATGGCAAAGCCAATTCGACCAGCCCAATGGCGAAAATTAATGCTATAAAAGAGATCAGAACAGTTTCGGCAAGAAACTGAACTGCCAGCTGAAAACGATGCGCCCCGATCGATTTGCGAACGCCGACCTCTTTGGCCCGTTCGGCAGAGCGTGCTGTTGATAGGTTAATGAAATTTACGCATGCAATTATCAGTACAATAAGCGCAATAATGGCAAAAAGATTGGTCGACTTTTTATCGAATTTCTGATAGTTAACATAATCCAGTCCGATATCAGCGGAGTTAGAATGAACGTCTCTTAAGGGCAAAACAAATAGCTTCATAAATTTCGGGCCATCAACGCCAAGATGTTTCTTTATAAAGGCCGGAAACTTGTTTTCCAATACGGTGGGATTGGTACCAGGGGCAAGCTCCATATAAGTATTAAGCCAATTGCCACCCCAGTTAGTGAACATCCAGGGTTTAAATATGCTGCTGAATGAAAACAACCCATCAAATTGCAGCTGTGAGTTTTTTGGCACGTCGGCAAGTATCCCTGTTACGGCAAACGTGACCGTATCATCGCCATAGTGTGTTATTACTTTGCCTATGGGATCGGCATTGCCAAATAATTTCTTGGCGGTTGTTTCCGTAAGCATGGCGGTATGAGGCTTAAATAAGCCTGTTTGCCTTTCGCCGCGTATTACTTTAAAATCAAATATTTTTAAGAATGTTGAGTCAACGGCAAACATTTGCGGAAGGAATACTCTCTTACTTCCGTTTGTCAGTTCGTATTTTTCATTCCATTTTACCCGCGTAAAGTTCTTTATTTCAGGTAGCTCCATTTGTAAAGCCGGCCCCATGGGGAACATTGATAACGCTACTTTTTGAGTAGCTCCCTCCTGGCCAAC
>JANYAB010000344.1 GCA_025355225.1 Bacteroidota bacterium | reverse complement strand
ATCTTTCTATAAAGGATGTGAAAAGAGTTGAAATATGGGCGCACGATTTTGACTCACTGCTTGCTATAAATGCTGTGCCGCGTTTTAACAGTGTTCGTATATCGAACGATCATACGAGCGGACAGCACAAAGGTGCATATTCGCCCACAGCCGCCGTGGCCGATAACGATCTGGCAGTAGGGCAGTTTATCGAACATCTTTCAAAAAGCCCTATCTGGAAAGAGTCCGCTGTGTTTATTTTAGAAGATGACGCCCAGGATGGCCCGGACCATATCGATGCCCACCGCTCCCCGGTATATCTGGCGGGCCCTTATGTAAAGCGCAGTGCCGCTATCCATAATATGTATTCAACTTCGGGTGTGCTGCGCACAATTGAATTGATCCTTGGCTTACCACCTATGAGTCAGTATGATGCCGCAGCCATGCCCCTGTACGAGTGTTTTACCAGTAAACCCGATTTTAGCCCCTACGTTACCAAAGCTGCCCAGGTTAATTTAGAACAGCGGAACATAGTAGTGAACGAAAGCAGTAAACGCTCGGAGTATTTTAACCTGGCCAAAGAAGATGCTGTGCCCGACCGGGAACTGAACGAAGTGATTTGGAAATCTGTCAAAGGTGAAAATTCAGTAATGCCTGCCCCAAAACGAAGCGCCTTTGTGATATTGGAGAAGAAAAAGAAGGATGATGATTAAGCCCAGCCCAAGCCCCCTCTAAATCTCCCCCGGTAGGGGAGACTTTCGAAGCTCTGTTTTCAAGTCCTCTCCTTTGGAGAGGATTTAGGTGAGGCTCGATGCAATCTTTTTTGCAAATCTTCACAACAAGGTTTAGTTTTATTGGTTAACACTTAATTAGTTTTGGAAAAAATGCTGTAATTTGTGTATTCCAAAAACACCTGTGCCAATAAAACAACCAATACCTATGACCACCATTGAAAATGATTTTCTAAAAGTATCTATTCGCAATAAAGGGGGCGAAATGACCTCGCTGTATAATAAAGTTTCGGGAACGGAACACGTTTGGCAGGGCGACCCGATGATTTGGCCCTGGCACGCGCCTAACTTGTTCCCTGTTGTAGGCGGACTCATTAATAATGAGCTATTGGTTGACGGCAAGGCCTACAAAATGGAGCGGCATGGATTTAACCGGCAGTCGGAACTGCTGCTGATAGAATCGGATGAAGTTTGCGCCAGGTTCTCGCTTCCCTATTCAGACCATACACTCGAAGTTTATCCCTTTAAGTTCGATTTCCAGGTACTTTATGATCTCATTGAAAACGCGCTGCGGGTTACCTATAAGGTTGTCAACCATCAGCACGATACTATTTATTTTTCAGTAGGCGGCCATCCGGCATTTAATGTCCCCTTCAATAAGGGAGAAAACTATGAGGATTATTACCTGGAGTTTGAGGTTGAGGAAAAGCTGGAAAAACACTTATTGTCGGCAGAAGGTTTTTTTACAGGCGAAACAGAGCCGGTAGCCCTTGATGGCAAAAAACTGCACTTAACCCGGGATATGTTTATTAAGGATGCTATGGTGTTTAAAAAGCCCCGCTCGCGCGAAGTAATCATTAAGAGCGATAAGCATGACCAAACAATATCAGTAGAGTTTCCGCATTTTAATTATCTCGGAATTTGGGCCAAACCCGGTGCAGATTTCCTGTGTATCGAGCCCTGGCTTGGATGCGCCGATACGGAGGGCAAACATGTGGACATCAGTCACAAAGAAGCTATACAGAAACTGAAACACGGTCATGTTTTTGAAGCGGCTTTTTATATAAGTATTTAAAGAATGACGCAAGATGCAACTTCGCGATTCAGTGATCGCGTAGAGAATTATGTGAAATACCGGCCAGGTTACCCTGCACAGGTGCTCGACTACCTTCAACAGCGATGTCATTTAACATCAGAATCCTTAATTGCCGATATTGGCTCGGGAACGGGTATTTTTACCAAATTGCTGTTGGAACGCGGTTACGAAGTTTATGCGGTTGAGCCCAACGATGCAATGCGCCGGGAGGCCGAGAGGCAACTAAAACATCAACCCAATTTTCATTCAATAAACTGTGTGGCCGAAGCTACAACACTTCCTGCGCAAAGCGTCGACCTGGTGGTTTGCGCCCAGGCGTTCCACTGGTTTAATACCCCTCAAACAAAAGCTGAATTTAAACGGATATTAAAACCCGATAGCTCGGTGGCTTTGATGTGGAATAACCGCCGTGTTGATGCGGATGATTTTGCAATAGCCTATGACCTGCTGCTGAAAAAACAAAGCAACGACTATGAATGTGTGAACCACCAAAACCTTAGCAAAACCGATTTTGAAAATTTCTATCGTGACAGCAAATACCAGCTGGTAAAGTTTCCAAATGAGCAAGTGTTTAACCTCGAACAATTAATGGGGCGGGCCTTCTCCTCTTCATACCTCCCGGCACAGGATACAGATGCAGGTAAAAAGCTAAGTGTGCTTCTAACAAATCTTTTTGACTGGTATCAAATAGATGGCAGGGTAACTTTTCGATATGATACGGAGGTTTACCTGGGCAGGGTGTAAGATTAGCTTGCCTTGCCCAAAATCCTCAAGAAATCTTATCATCCAATTTACCGACAGTTTTATAACTTAGGGCTTTTAACCCGGCCGATCATGAAACTTAAACTATCGATCCTCTTTTTAATTATCTCTGTTGCGGCATTTGCCCAAACCGATAAAAAACTAACTGTACAATTACAAAATGCAGTAAAGGGCTTTAACGGGCAGGTGGGTATTTATGTAAAAAATTTAAAAACAGGCAAAACAGCGGCTATTAATGCCGATACCCTGTTCCCAACAGCAAGTATGATCAAGGTTAGTATTCAGTGCGGGTTGATGGACAAAATAGAGAAGGGCGAACTGCAATACAATCAGAAGCTGATTTACAGGGATTCATTGTTATATAAAGGCGAAGATATTTTAGGTTCGTTTAAGGATAAGGACACCATAGAATTGAGCAAAGTAGCTTTGCTGATGATTACCATGAGTGACAACACGGCCAGCACGTGGCTGCAAAAAATCGTCACAGGCGAATACATTAATAACTGGCTCGATCAAAACGGGTTTAAGGTAATGCGTGTGAATTCGCGGGTGAAGGGTCGTGAGGAGATCCGCAAAATGTATGGGTGGGGTGTTACTACTCCTTACGAAATGTGCCGGCTATTTACCATGATCAGGGAAGGTAAAGCTGTTAGCCCCGCTGCAAGCGAACGGATGTACCGCAACCTGATAAGAATTTTTTGGGATGATAAGGCGCTGTCCGAAATACCGCCTTTTGTACAGATGGCAAGCAAACAAGGGGCGCTTGACGAGTCGAAGTCGGAAACGGTACTGGTGAATGCCCCGCATGGCGACTATGTGTTCTCAATAATTACCAATAACAATAAAGATCAGCGCTGGGTACCCGATAATGAAGCGGATGTACTAATCCGCAAAGTATCAGCCCTGCTATGGCATTATTACGAACCCGGGAGCACCTGGGCACCGGCACCGGGGATGGATAAGTATATGAAGAATGAATGAGCCCAAGCCCCCTCTAAATCTCCCGCGGTAGGGGAGACTTTTTAAAGAGCTTCCTTGCTGGAGATAGTAATTAATGAAGATTTAGATTAACCTTTGTCCTTTCACCTTTACCCTTTTACCTTTCAACCCCCTTCTTACTCATGGTGATAGGGTTCCCCTTTTATAATTGTGAAGGCACGATAAAGCTGTTCCACAAAAAACAGCCGGACCATTTGGTGTGAGAACGTCATAGTTGATAAAGAAAGTTTGTCATTTGCCCGTTGATAAATGGTATCGTCGAAACCATAAGGGCCGCCCACAATAAAAACCAGGTTACTTGTTGAACTGAGCGCCTTTTTATCGAGATAGGAAGCAAATTGGGGCGATGATAATTGCATTCCGTTTTCATCTAATAAAATTACATGGTCGAGCGGGTTCAGTTTTTTAAGTATCAGTTCGGCTTCTTTTGCTTTTTGTTGATCCCGGGTCAGCGCTTTAGTGTTTTTTAGTTCGGCAATCTCCGCAATTTCTATTTTTATATAATGCTTCAACCTTTTCAGGTATTTATCAATTCCTTCTTTTAAATAGGCATCTTCGGTTTTGCCAACCATCATTAAGGTTATTTTCATGTGCCGTTGCCGTTGAAATGTTGTAAAGTCGGAAATCTGCCGATTAATGTTTAAAGAGAGTATATAAAAAGCTATTCTTGCAAAAACCTTGCAACTTTACAACATTTCAACTTTAAAACAAAAAAATCAACCTTACAACAAAAAATGGAACAGGATATTATAAACGATTATCGGGCACGGGCGTCAAAAGCGCAAGAAGAGGTAAACAAATACCAAAAGCTGTCGAACACTTATTCCCTGTTTCGTTTGATC
This sequence comes from Bacteroidota bacterium, assembly GCA_025355225.1. Lineage (GTDB taxonomy): Bacteria > Bacteroidota > Bacteroidia > Sphingobacteriales > Sphingobacteriaceae > Mucilaginibacter. Next base: position 2,512 of record JANYAB010000344.1, on the reverse strand, counting down.
GCATTTGCGTTGCTCGTGGCGTCTGTCTATTTTGCTATAATTTACGATAATATTGTCATACTCATTTTTTCGTTTATTGCACTTGCTTTATGTTTTGCATGGCTGGTATCACGCCAAAGCCGTTTTGATAGTTTAAAGGAATATTTCCGTGATCTCAAAAAGGTAAATGAGAATGAATCATCAAGCATAAGTTCCCGTTCAAATATTTATGATAATGGTGATCGTTTCACCGATGAAAAACATTTTTACACCGCTGACCTGGATATATTCGGTAAGGCTACCTTGTTCCAGTTGATCAATCGTGCGGCAACGCTGGCTGGTATTACCAGGCTTGCCAGCTGGCTGACTGCTCCCGCAACAAAGGAAGTTATTTTATCCCGCCAGCAGGCAGTTGAAGAAATAGCAGCTAAAAATGATTGGAAGCTGGATTTACAGGCGCGATTGCTTTTTTCAGCAAATCAAAATGTTGACCAGTTTCAGCAACTCTTTACGTACCTGCATGTTCCATTAAACCTCAGTGGCGAGGCGTGGCTAAGTAAATATGTTAAAGTTGGCCCTTATTTGCTGCTCACAGCAATGGTATTAACTTATTTTTATCCGGGTGCAAGATCCGTTGCCATACTGATTGGAGTGGTTAATATCGGCATCGTTTTTTCCAGATCGATGTATATCAAAAAAGCCGATCTGATCGCCGGCAAAATCGGAAGCATATTGGGGCGTTACGCAGTTATATTTGAGAAAATCGAAAACGAATCCTGGCAATCTGCCTATTTGGCTCAAATGGCTAAAGGCATTAAAGACGGCGATACCTCAGCCAAAATTAAAGAACTGTCCGATCTGATCAATAAGCTCAACTATCATTTAAATATGTTGGTGGGATTTTTCTTAAATCTCTTTTTACTTTGGGACATCCGCCAAATAATAGCCATCGAAAACTGGAAAAGGGCTAATCAGCAAAGTCTTGAAATCTCTTTTGATGTTATTGCAGAATGTGAGGCGCTCATCAGCCTGTCGGGTTTACGCGTTAATTATCCGGAATGGTGTTTTCCGCTTATAGCTGATGGCACAGGGTATACGTTAACGGCAACCAGGATAGCGCATCCGCTTATTAACGAGGATAATCGTGTTGCTAATGATTACAAACTGGATAATGCGCTTCATATAGACATTATCACCGGCTCCAACATGGCCGGGAAAAGTACTTTTTTACGAACACTGGGTATAAATACCGTCCTGGCCTTGTGCGGCGCACCTGTTTGCGCAAATACGATGCGGGTATCCGTTGTTACCACCATCAGCTATATGCGTATAAAAGATTCATTGAATGAGAGTACCTCAACTTTTAAAGCCGAACTCGACCGTTTGCAAATGCTGCTGGCCGCCGTTGAGAGTGACACAAAAGTGTTTTTCCTGATTGATGAGATGCTGCGCGGCACCAATTCGGTTGATAAGTATCTCGGCTCAAAGGCGGTAATCGAACAACTGATCCGAAAGAAAGGTGTGGGACTGGTAGCCACACACGATCTGCAAATTGCAAAATTAGAAGAGAAATATCCTGATTACATCCGGAACTTCTATTTTGATATACAGGTAAAAGACGGCGAAATGCTATTCGACTATAAAATTAAGCATGGCGAATGTAAAACCTTTAATGCTACTTTATTACTTAAGCAGATTGGCATTGATGTAGAGGCTGAATAATATCAAAAAAAAATGTGCAGATAATTGTTTCTAATCAATCATCTGCACATCTGAAATTTGCACATCCGCACATTTACCGGCTTCCACCGGAAGGAGGGCCCTGTTGTTGATCGCCTTGTTTCAGGTCATCGTTATTAACGCCTTTCTTTTTCTCCTGCGGATTGCTAAAGGTTGTTTTACCAAAGCTATAGCTAAACGTTAGGCCCACCGAGCGGAACGGGAATTGGAAAGTGCTCGACTGCGTAAAACCAGGGCTTGAAAGTTTGGTATTAAAATCCTTGTATTTATTAAACGGTTCGAGCGTATTGATACCCAATGCTGCTTTCTTGTTCAGGAATTGTTTGCGCACGCCTGCTCCTAAAATGCTGAACGATGGATTTGTTCCCTGTATGGTATGGCGTGGTGAATTTTCAACTGCGAAAACTTGAGCGATAAAACCGCTTTTCAGATCTAACTCGACCATAGCAAAGGCATTGTATTGAATATAAGTGCCATCCTGTGTTTTGTCCCGTATAAATAAACCGGAAGGATCAGGCTTGTAGGTATAAGCGTTGATGCTGGCACGCATAGTTATATTTTTGATTGGGTTTACCGAACCAAAAAAGCTGGCGCCGAACGAATTATTATTACCAATGTTGCTAAATGTAGTTAACGTTCCCGGCTGGCCGCTGGCAGAGTCAACGATCGGTTTAGCGATACTTTCAATCAGGCCGCCTGTATGTTTGTAATAAACTGAAGTATTAATTACGGATGATTTGATAAAAGTAATATAGTCAAACTCCAATGTTTGCGATACTTCCGGCGCAAGGGC
>JANYAB010000341.1 GCA_025355225.1 Bacteroidota bacterium | reverse complement strand
CGGTACCTGGTGGACCATTGGGCAGAGCTATGAAAAGTATGATGGTGATGATTGGTCCGGAACGGGACGCCAGACTTCGCTGTATCCGGTAACCTGGGAAGGTGACAGACCGTGGGGATTGGCGCCCACTACTCAACCCATTATAAAACCAAACCTGCCCCAATCGGGCATTTTATGGAGAAGTGTTAAAAGCGATTATTTTGAAAGCGGTTCATTAGGATTATGCTGGCATTTCCTGACCAAAAAAGCGGCAGCCTCCTATTCGCTGGCGGACAGAAAAGGATGGGTCAGGCTTATACCAGATTCCACCCGTACGCACCTGGTACAAAAAGAAACGGACCATTTCTATACCGCAGTAACAAAGGTCGACCTCAACGCGGCCGACGCTGTTGCTAAAGCAGGCCTTTATCTTACCAATGGGAACCAAAGCGTTATCGTGAGGCTCTATACCGGTTACGATAAGGGGAAAAAAATCGTTTTCCAAATGGATACCGCAAGCCGTGCCGTGCCAAATACATTCGGAAACGTAGTTTGGTTGAAATTGGAAAGAAACTGGCACAATTTAACCGGCTACTATAGCGGCGACGGAAAAACGTGGGCTTCTTTAGGTGCGCCCATCAGTGCAAAAAACCTGGATAAGGTGCAACCCAACTATAATTCATGGGTAGGCACAAGTGTTGGGCTGTTCGCCGAAGGGAAACCTGCTGATTTCGATTTTTTCATTAGCAAAGACGCGTATTCTTCCTTACCGGCAGCCGGGTACAGCAACTATTATGGCGTAACAACCGTTGCGAGCGATGGCGAAAAAGCTGTAACCAATACATCTGCTTACGGCGGATGGTTTATGATATCCGGTGTAGAATTGGGAAACCAGCCACCATCAGAAGTCGAAGTGACAGCTTCTTCCAGGGGAAACGGAAAGCTGGAAATATGGCTGGATGATTTGCAGAATGGGAAATTGATTGCGACTATCCCCGTAGCAGCCACAGGCAGCTATCCGTGGAAAACTTTCAGTAAATTGCTTAAAGGCGTTACAGGTCAGCATGATGTTTTTGTGAAGTTCCCTTCAGGGCAGGCAAACAGCATCTTTGTCAAAAGCATAAAATTTCTTTATAAATAGAAATGGTTGGTCTAATTCTTAATCTGAGCATATACAAAGTATTTAAACTCGCGAAAAACTGAACAATGAAAAAAATACTGTTATTGAATGCGGTTGTTATTTTAATATTCGGTTCGGCTCTTGGCCAGGGCCGCAAGGCTACCAAAAAAAACACCGGGAAAGGGGTATTTTATTCCGGCGTTTACCGCAACCTCTTTTTGGAGGCCGGCTACAGCCAGGCTGATATTGATGCGAAGGTAGCTAAAGCTTACCACGATGTATTTGAGGGGCCAAATAAGGTTTATTTTGAAGTCGGCGATTCCATGGCCTACGTGTCTGATGTAAAAAACCACGATGCGAGGACCGAGGGTCTGTCCTATGGGATGATGATCGCTGTTCAGCTTAATAAAAAGGATGTGTTCGACCGTATATGGCGATGGTCAAAAAAATACCTTCAGCACCAGGATGGTCCAAGAGAAGGTTATTTCGCCTGGAGCATTAACCCCAAAACCATGAAACGTAATTCGGAGGGCACTGCTTCCGATGGCGAACTGTACTTTATTACCGACCTTTTATTCGCATCCAACCGGTGGGGAAATAACACTGGCATCAATTACTACAATGAGGCCCGGTACATATTAGATGCTATGTGGAAAAAAAACGGTACCAGTAACATATATAACATAATAAATACGGAGCATAAGCAAATAACCTTTACACCCGAAGGTGATAATTATAACTGGACCGATGCTTCCTATCATTTACCGGCTTTTTATGAACTATGGGCATTGTACGCGAAAGATGGCCACGAACAGTTTTACAGGGATTGCGCCGACACAGCCCGGGCTTTCCTGCACAGGGCCTGCGATCCGGTAACCGGGTTAAATCCCGACAACAGCGAATTTAACGGCAAGCCACATGGCAAGTGGATGCAGCGGGCTTTTCGCTACGATTCCTGGCGGGTACCGATGAATATTGCGATGGATTATGTTTGGTTCCGGAAAGATAAAAGCTGGCAGGAAGCCTATGCCCGGCGGTTTCAAAACTTGCTCCGGTCAAAAGGCATTGACACGTTCGAAGATCAGTTTAACCTGGATGGTTCCCGCCCTGATTTTATCCTTCCGGCGGGAAATGTAAAAAGGCTCCGGCATTCCCTGGGTTTAGTTGCCACTTCGGCGGCCGCTTCACTTGCGAACAAAGATGCTCAATCGCTCGATTTTGTGCATGCTCTCTGGAATGCCAAACTACAACCTTACGACGATGGATATTTTGATCCTTATTACGATGGCTTACTATACATATTCAGCCTCATGCACCTTAGCGGAAAATATCAAATCATAAAGCCATAAACAAACAAACAATTTTACGAACCAATAAACTCAACTAACAATGAAAAGATTATTTCAAATAAAGCAATTGCTGTTTGCCGTATTTGCCCTGTTTTTGTTTAGCGATACGGCTTATTCGCAGGCTATAGTTAAACAGGCACGGGCAGGTTTTGATGAATTCCGTCCGGGCATTCCCCATGGTGTTATAGATACCCTCAGTTATGATTCAAAGACTGTGGGCAACACGCGAAGGGCGTTGATTTATACGCCCCCGGGTTTTTCAGCAAGTAAAAAATATCCGGTGTTTTATCTCCTTCATGGGATAGGAGGCGATGAAAAAGAATGGTATAACGGCGGCAGCCCCCAGGTGATTTTGGACAATCTTTATGCCGAAGGTAAAATAGTGCCGATGATTGTAGTAATGCCCAACGGCAGGGCCATGAAAGATGACCGGGCCACCGGCAACGTCATGGCGCCTGATAAAGTGGCGGCGTTCGCCACCTTTGAAAAAGATCTATTAAACGACCTGATACCTTTTATTGAAAGTAAGTATGCTGTTTATGCCGATAAAGATCACCGGGCCATTGCCGGCCTTTCCATGGGCGGGGGGCAATCTTTAAACTTTGGCTTTGGAAACCTGGATGTGTTTTCATCGGTAGGCAGTTTTTCGGCTGCGCCAAATACCAAAATGCCGGAAGCATTGGTCCCGGATGCTGAGGCAGTGAAAACCAAGCTGAAATTGATTTTTATCTCATGCGGATCAAGCGACGGATTATTATCATTCAGCAAACGCACCCACGATTACCTTGTTGAAAAAAACGTACCGCATATTTATTATATCGAGCCAGGTGTTCACAATTTTAAGGTTTGGAAAAATGGATTGTATATGTTTTCGCAGCTGATTTTTAAACCTGTGGATGTTTCAACTTTTCCTCAATATGCTTATAACGAACTGGGCGTACCTTCTCCCACAAATATTCCCGGAGTAAAGTATCCGGAGATATTCCCTGATAATACCGTTTATTTCCGCGTAAAAGCTCCGCAGGCACAAAAAGTACAAATCGACGTCCTAAAGAAGTACGATATGCAAAAAGACACCGGCGGTTTTTGGACGGTCACTACCGACCCTATGCCGTTAGGTTTCCATTACTATTCGTTAATAGTGGATGGTGTCGCCGTTGTTGATC
>JANYAB010000336.1 GCA_025355225.1 Bacteroidota bacterium | reverse complement strand
CAGCGAATAACCCGTGTGCGGTGGATCGACAAAGACCAGGTCGAAATGCTCCAGCCAGGTGCATGGGTTGTCCTGCACCGCATAGGGGGGCGGTGGCATGTCGGACGGGTGCATTTTACCTGCGAGATGCCAGGTAGCTGCGCCATTATCAATATTGATGGTTGAGCTTAAATTGCCATTTTTTATGAGCGCCGTTTGAGCTAACATCTTTACCCTGGCACTGTCATCAGCAAAAGTAATAAGGAAGTCTTTAACATTCAGGTTATCAGGTATTTTGTATAATACCTGGTTAATGAGGTTATAGGCCAGTTCAGAAAGATCAGCCTTTGATTTGTTCTCGGTTGTATCTTTTTTTCTTTTAAACAGAAAATCAAAGTTTTTTACGCCTTTGATGCTGGTAAGATTTAAGTGCCCGCTTTCGAGAATAACATCAGACAGTTTAATATCGCCAAACAGCAGCGGCGTTAATTTAACACTGATATCAATTTTTTTTATGCTTAATAAGCTGTCGCGTTGATCTGGGACTACTGCGATATCTGAAAAAGATACAGTACTGAGCCCTGTAAAGTGTGCCGAACCTATTTGTACATCGAGGTTGTAATCCTTTTTTGCTTTTAGCTTGGCTTTAGTAATCGCGCTTTGCAGCAAAGCCCCGCGTTTGGTATAGGCAACATAACCGCCAATTGATAAGAGGATAACCAGGGAAATAACAACAATACCGACAATACGGATATACTTAGGATTAAGGCGATGCATCAGGAAATTTTATCCAAAACTAAATTAAATCTTATCTGATACAAACGCTGGGGATGTTAAAATGTTTCTTTAGAGAAAATAAGCTTTTGATTCGGAAAATTCGACAGCCTTTCCAAGGTCAAAATGCCAAATCTCAAACCCAGTCGCTCATTTTATCATTCAAATGACAGTACTTCGACCCCTTTTAGTAAATTTGTAATATATTATGACAATCACCAAAGAACAAGTCCTGCAAGCTTTAAGTAATGTTGAAGAACCCGACCTGAAAAAGGACCTGGTTACCCTAAATATGATTCAGGATATCGTAATAGAAGGCAACCGACTAAGCTTTTCAGTTATCTTAACCACCCCGGCCTGCCCGTTAAAGGCAATGATAGAAAATGCCTGCAGAAATGCTATCAGCTACTTTATCAGTAAGGATATAGAGGTGCATATCAATATGGCTTCGCGCGTTACTACGCAAAAAAACACCGGCGTGCCGGGTGTTAAAAATATTATAGCCGTAGCATCGGGAAAAGGAGGTGTAGGAAAATCAACCGTGGCAGCAAACCTTGCCCTGGGCCTTTCATGGAGCGGCGCAAAGGTAGGACTTATAGATGCGGATATCTATGGACCGTCTGTGCCTATTATGTTCGGGCTCGAGGGCGCACGTCCAAAAGCAAAGGATGTCGATGGTAAAAGCCGAATTCAACCCATCGAAAAATACGGCATCAAGTTATTATCTGTCGGCTTTTTTACCGACCCAAGTCAGCCCATCCCATGGCGTGGGCCAATGGTATCCACTGCAGTAAAACAACTGTTTAATGATGCTGACTGGGGCGAACTGGACTACCTGATAGTTGACCTGCCACCTGGCACCGGCGATATTCATATCACGGTAACGCAAAGTTTCCCGGTCACAGGAGCTGTGATTGTGACCACACCGCAAAATGTGGCCTTGTCGGATACAAAAAAAGGCATTGGTATGTTTAAGATGAGTGCCATCAATGTGCCTATGCTGGGAATTATTGAAAACATGTCGTACTTTACCCCTGCCGAGTTGCCGGACAATAAATATTATATTTTTGGACAAGGCGGCGGCCAAAAGCTGGCTGCCCAAATGGATGTGCCATTTTTAGGCGAAATACCCCTGGTAAAAAGTATCAGTGATTCTGGCGACGCAGGCAAACCGGTGGTTTTAGATGAGAATAATCCTATGAGCAAAGCCTTTATAGAATTGGCAAAAAAGGTAGCCCAGCAGGTTGCTATTTGGAATGCTGAAGCGAATAATAAAAATTTGGTAAATAATTAATAACTTTACCTATATTAATTTAGTAAAAATGAGTGTATTAGATCGGGTGGAAGCAGCTTTGAATTCTATTCGTCCGTATTTGGAAACCGATGGCGGGAACGTTTCTGTTGAAGAGATCACCCCGGAAAACGTGGTAAGATTAAAATTGCTGGGTTCGTGCGGATCGTGTCCAATGAGTATTATGACGCTTAAAGCTGGAATTGAAGAAGCAATAAAAAAAGCTGTTCCTGAAATTACCGGCGTTGAAGCGATCAATTTAACAGATATTGACGATCCCAATGCTGTGCTTCCCGAAAATTTGCGATAATGTTAAGTAATGTTAAATTGCCATTGCATTTATTGCAATAGCTTACTTTTGTCTGAGATTTTTGAAACTTTTTTTGACAAATAGAGGTAAAATAAAAAAGAGGAAGCCAAATATTAAGTGAAGTATCTGACCGGCATATTATTATTTTTCATTACTGTGGGTGCTTATGCCCAGCAGCAGGAAAAGCCATTAGTTCAGTTTACCGGTATTGTATTTAATGCCGATAGTACCACTGTTGCCATACCCTATGTAACTATTACCAATGTTTCATATCGTAACCAGGTCTATTTAGCCAATTATAAAGGTTATTTCTCCTTTGTTGCACATGAGCAGGATACCCTGCTTTTTACCAGTATTGGTTTTGCACCGGTAAGGGTGGTAATACCTTCCAACGTACCCAATAAAAGCTATACTATGCAGGTAAAGATCAAACCTCAGATCATCAATCTGCCCACATTCCGTGTATTTCCGTGGGCGACAACGGACGAATTCAGGAAAGATTTTTTGTCGATGAAACTTGCTGATGATGACCTCGAAATAGCGAGGAAGAATATCTCACGCACGTCTATTGTTGCGCTCGAGAATACGCTGCCGAGGGATGCGGGGGAAATCCAATCGTCATGGGCCCAAAACGAGCATATTAACATTATGAACCAGCACTCAATAACCAACCCCTTGTTAAACCCTATTGCCTGGGGAACTTTGATCCAGCAAATTACTGCCGGGGATAAAAGCCGCGCTAACGGGGGGAATTAGTTTTAAGTCTTAAGTTCTGAGTCCCTTTCTGAAGTAATATGTCTAAGCAATTGCTAATCCAAAACTTCGAACTTTCGACTTAAGACTACAGACTTAAACTATCTTCCTTTCTTAGCGGCAGGGAATTTCATTTTATAATCTACATCGACTATTCCCTTTGAAATATCGTTTAATTTCTTTTCGATCAGGCGCTTGCGCAAGGGGCTTAGTTTATCAGTAAACAATTTGCCTTCAATATGATCGTATTCATGTTCAATGATACGGGCCGCCATGCCCGAAAAAACTTCTTCGTGGTGTTTCCAGTTTTCGTCGTAATAAGAAATGGCGATTGTTGGCTTACGGTAAATGTCCTCGCGGATATCGGGAATACTCAGGCAACCTTCATTAAAAGCCCATTCCTCACCGCTTTCCTCCATTATACAGGCGTTAATAAAAACCTTTTTAAAGTTTGTCAGAAACGGTTCGTCATCGCTAAACGGCGAAGCATCAATTACAAACAAACGCATCGATAGGCCAACCTGAGGGGCAGCCAATCCAACTCCGCGCGCAGCATACATGGTCTCGAACATATCGTTAACCAGCTGTTTAATATTGGGGTATTCATCAGGCTCAATAGAGGTGGCTTTTCTTCTCAGAACAGGGTCTCCGTAAGCTAAAATAGGTAATTTCATCACGCAAAAATAAGGGTTTATTGCTTAGGCTCAAATAGTAAAGTGGTCATGCTGTTTTCATTAAAAATCTCGTTGCTTATTTCCAGCAATTGATCTGCTGTTGTGGCATTAATTTTAGCGAATATCTGGTCTAAAGTATCCACATGATCAAAATCGAGTAGACTTTTGGCCATGGAAATGATGAGGCCCATGCGGTTCTCTTCGGCTAAAGCGATCTGACCTATAAATTTTTGCTTTGCCTGGCTCAGCTGCAAGCTGCCCAACTTTTGCTCGCGCAGCTTTTTCAATTCTTTATGTACCAGCTTCAGGGCCTTTTCGGCCTTCTCAGCGTCGGTGCCAAAATAAATTGAAAATATGCCGGTATCTGATAAAGGGCTATAACTGGATTCGATAGTATAGGCGATGCCATATTTTTCGCGTATTTCCAGGTTTAAACGGTTGCTCATCCCCATGCCGCCAAGCAGGTTATTCAACAACAAAAGGCCCGTCTTATAATCATGTGAGGCGGGATAAGCACGATTGCCGATCATACAATGCGTTTGGGTAATGGGCCTGGTGAGCCTTACCGTTTCGCTCTGGCTGCCATCCGGTTTAATTCGATTTTTTTTTGAATAATTAGCCATATGTCCGAAATACTTTTCGGACAGCTTGATCAGCTTGTTAAAATCATGATCGCCAAAAACAGCAAATATCATTTCAGATGTATTGTAACTGGCCTCCATGAAATGTTTGATGTCTGCCTTATTCAAAGCGCCGACGGTTTCGGGCGTACCCAAAATATTTTTACCTAATGGATGGCCCTTAAAAAGCAACTCTTCAAAATCATCCTGAATGGCTTCATCGGGTTGATCAAGGTAGGACGCGATTTCGTCTAATATTACGCCCCGCTCCTTTTCCAGTTCTTCCTGGGGGAACGTAGAGTGGAACAGAATATCTTCGAACAGGTCGACTGTGCGCTCCAGGTGCTGCCTGAGCATCGAAGCGTGTATGCAGGTATATTCCTTGGTGGTATAAGCGTTCAGGTCAGCGCCAACGAGTTCCAGCCGGTTCAATATCTGGTTGGTACTGCGTTTTTCGGTTTCTTTAAACAGCAGGTGCTCTATAAAATGCGCAAGGCCCTCCTTATGTTCCGGTTCGTCGCGCGAGCCAGCATTTACCACAAAACAGCAATGGGTAATAGTCGAAGGCGAGTGCTTAAATAATATCCTGATGCCGTTGGATAAGGTATGAACCTGGTAATCAATCATGAAATGCAAAGATAAGGATTTATGTTTGAATGCGGATTGCGGAAGGTTGAGTGCGGAATGAGGGAACGTTAGTTTGACGTTCAAATTAGTACGGAATAATGTTACTCGCCTTCCTGCTGTAATCTTTCCTCTTCCAGGTCCAGCCGGTTTTCTATCATCCTGATCACGTCATCATCAAAATCATCTTTTTTACGAAAGATGTGCAGCACCCTGCGTTCATGCTCAATAATCGCTATCATCACCTTTTTAAACCGTTTGATCACTTTATTTGCATTGTCCTTTTTCTTTTCATCAGCATTCGGACTGTTGAAGAGTTCGACCTTAAATTTCAGCAGTTCGAGCCTGTTATTTAGCAGGCCATTACTTTCGAGGTCGGAGAGGTATTTGGCCCCAATTTCATTTATTGCCGATGAAAACAAAGCAAGCTCAATCTCCAGCGCTTGCTCTTCATCGGTCTTTTCTTTGGTTACATACTCCGGTTTTATCCATTTTATCACCCAGGGTAAAGTGAAACCCTGTACTACTAAGGTGATTATGATCACTGTAAATGTGATAAACAATATCAAATTTCGATAGGGAAATGCATTACCGTCGGATAACAGCAGGGGAATGGAAAGTGCCGATGCGAGCGAAACAACGCCACGCATGCCGATCCAACTGACAAGCGTCGGATTTCTCCAGCCGGGCCGACTTTGTGCCACTGTGATATACCGGCTGATAAATCGTGTAAACCAGGAGGAACACAAGCCGGATATCAGTCTTACCACGATGACCGTTGCGGTTATGATGAGCGCTATTTTGAATGCATCAAATAAGGTGGTATCCTTAATTCCACTAATAATTTCAGGAAGTTGCAGCCCGATCAGGAAAAACATGACGGCGTTAAGTATAAAAACGATGGATGGCCATACGGCATTAGATTTTAACCTGCTGCTGTGTGATAAAACGAAGTGATTTCTGTAAGAGATAAATAGCCCCGCGCTCACCACCGCAAGCACCCCCGAAGAATGCAGAGTTTCCGCTGTCAGATAAACCAGGTAAGGCAATACCAAAGAAAAAGCGATATCTAAATTTGAATTGGTTGGAAGCCACCTGTAAATGGCGTAAAATAGCAGCCCCAGCGCCAGACCAATCGCAATACCTGATAGCGTGACGCCGACAAACCCAAATGCCGCCTGTTGCCATACAAAATTGCTGCTCAAAATAGCAATCAGGGCAAACCTGAAAAGGGTAAGGCTGGTAGCATCATTCAATAAGCTTTCCCCCTCCAGGATGGCTATCATGCCTTTGGGCAATTTTATAAATTGTAATACGGCAGTGGCCGCCGCCGCATCTGGCGGTGAAATAATAGCGCCAAGTAAAAACCCTTCGGCCAGGGTAAAACCGGGTATCAGCATATAACTTACCCAAGCGACGGCAGTTGCGGTAAGGAATACATAGCCCAACGCCATTACCGTGATTATGCGCCTCCATTTCCATAAAGCTTTCCACGAAGTGTTCTGGGCTGCATCAAATAAAATAGGTGGTAGTATGATCAGGAAAACCAGGTTTGGGTCAATACGAACACTTGGCAGGTGCGGTACAAATCCCACGACTAAACCTGCAATCACCAAAAAAATAGGATAAGCGACCTTTAATTTTTTTGCCAGCACTACCAGGAAGGAAACGCTAAGTATTAGTCCTAAACAAAGCAGTAGAATTGCATGCATTTAGAAGCGCTGATTAATAGTGTTTAACAAAAGTATTTATCAAAATTTAAACTTCATATTTTCGAAATGTTCTGAGTTTACTTACTTGCTTCGCGTACGTAATTAAGTGCGAAGGTTGGACGCCAGGGTTAAATATATTCCG
>JANYAB010000318.1 GCA_025355225.1 Bacteroidota bacterium | reverse complement strand
TTTTCTTTCGCTTTGTCCTTTGATCTGTAATTAATAAAGGGATTATCACTTAACCATTTGTTAGCTAAACAATTGTTAACGATCTTTTTTAGGTGCTTTACATATTTAGCGGCAGATACCCCGCTGCACTTGCATACCGTTTTTAGGTAAAATTCATAATTGACAATAAAGGCATGGTTCAAACTTTTAACATCCATATCAGCTATGCCATATTGATGCTGCACAAACAACGACAAGTGCTTAAAGGAACTGCGATAACTTTTAAGGGTGTTGGCTACAAAGCCATTGCCAATTAATGCTTTAACCTGGTCGTTATGCTCATTAAATAACGCTACGATATAATAGGGTTTTTCTGCACGGCCAATAAATTGATTGCGTAACCTGTCGGCGGTAATACTTTCACCTGCGCCAATTAGTTGCTGGTGTGCGTTCATTACTTTGGCTTGCAGGGTGTCTAAGTAACTGTTTAAAGCCCTTACTTCCGATTTAGTGCCGATGCCACGCCCGGAGTGGTTGTTCCACGCTGACGGCTCACAATCCCGCCCAGCAGACACTTCTGAACGTTTGCCATTAACGGTAATACGCATATAAACAGGCATAGTGCCTGATACGTAAGCTTTTTGTTTCTTTAAATAAAAGAGCAGATTGAAATTAGTTTTCATGATTACAAGCATTAAAAAGTTAAACAAATGTATGCTTGCAACTAATAGGTATCAAGATGTTCAATTATTGAACTGGTTGGTAATCAATAATTTACAGCGTTTTTGGTGAGTAGTAATTTGGCTTTATGGTACTCACCGAATTACTCACTTTTTTAACGTGATTTGGTGCATATTTTGGTGTTTTGACCAAAAAACAAAAGCCTGCAATTATTTGATTTGCAGGCTTTTATCATGTTTTGATATTGATTTTAGTGGTCCCGACGAGAATCGAACTCATATCTAAAGTTTAGGAAACTTCTATTCTATCCGTTGAACTACGGGACCATTTTGATTTCGGATTTCGGATGCTTGATTTCGGATTTACCCACTTCTTAAACATCTGCCTAAAATCTGTGCAAATGTGCAAATTATACATGAGTTCATCAAAAACATTTGCACATCTGCATATTCGCACATTTGCACATCTAAAAGTTATCTTACGACAGAACCATTATGAAGATCGTCATCCGGCGAAACAAAGGTTAATTTACCATCGCCGTCCTCAGCCATCAGGATCATTCCCTGCGAAGCGATACCTTTTATTTCGCGTGGCTCCAGATTTACCAGGATGCTTACTTTTTTGCCGATAATTGCTTCCGGTTCGTAATGCTCTGCAATACCCGATACTACAGTACGTTCGTCAATACCAGTATCAATGGTTAGCTTGAGCAGTTTTTTGGTTTTTGCTACTTTTTCGGCAGCAGTAATGGTGCCTATGCGGATATCCATCGCTGCGAAAGCCTCGTAGTTGATATCCTCTTTTGCAGGCACCAAGGTGGCGCTTTGCGCAGGCAATGCTGCCAGCTTTTTTGCAGCCAGTTTTTCCATTTGGAAAGCGATCACCTCGTCTTCTACTTTCTCGAACAATAGGGCCGCCGGGTTTAGTTGGTGGCCGTTGTCGAAAACCATTGCTTCTTCGAAACCAATCTGCTCGGCAGGCCAGTTAAGCATGTCCAATATTTTAGCAGCCGTGACAGGCAAAAACGGTTGAAGACACGAAGCCAAATGCCCGATCAGGATAAGCGAATTATGTAAAGCAAGCCTGGCATCATCCGGATTTGTTTTGATCGTTTTCCAGGGTTCCTTCTCGGTAAGATAACGGTTTCCCAGCCGCGCTATTTCCATTACCGTTTGCAGCCCCTGCCTGAATTTATAGGTTTCCAAACTGCGTTCCAGTTCATCATAAAACCGACCTAAGTCGGTATTAATGCTGTCATCATTCAGTTTTATGTTCCCATGCCCCGCGCTTTCAACCTTCCCATCAAAAAACTTGTGCATCAGTATCATTACACGGTTAACAAAATTTCCTAAAATAGCTACCAGCTCGTTATTCACCCTTGCCTGGTAATCTTTCCAGGTAAACTCGCTGTCGCTTGTTTCCGGCAGTATAGAAGTGAGCACATAGCGCAATTCGTCCTGTTTGCCCGGAAACTCTTCCAGGTATTCGTGCAGCCAAACGGCATGATTGCGGGAGGTGGAAAGTTTCTCGCCCTCGAGGTTTAAAAACTCGTTTGCCGGCACATTCTGAGGCAAAACATATTCGCCATGGGCATGCAAAATAGCCGGGAAAATGATGCAATGAAATACAATATTGTCCTTACCTATAAAGTGAATAAGACAAGTATCATCTTCTTCTTTCTCCTGCTTTTTCCAATATAATTTCCAATCCCTGCCATTATCCAGCGCCCATTGTTTGGTTGCCGATATATAACCGATAGGCGCATCCATCCATACATAAAGCTTTTTACCTTTGGCCTCATCCAAGGGAACATCAATACCCCAATCCAGGTCGCGTGTCATGGAGCGTGGCTGTAAACCCGATTTCAGCCAGGATTTGCACTGGCCAAATACATTCACTTTCCACTCGCCTTCTTTTGTATCGATCCATTTTTCGAGCCAGGGCTGGTATTTATCCAACGGCAGATACCAATGTTTGGTGGGTTTTAGAACCGGTGGTTTACCGCTCAATGTCGATATAGGGTTGATCAGGTCTGTAGGATTAAGCGAGGTGCCGCAATTTTCGCACTGATCGCCATAAGCATTGCCATAACCGCAATTGGGGCAGGTGCCGGTAATATATCGGTCGGCCAAAAACTGCTGATAATCCTCGTCAAAATATTGATCGGAATATTTTTCTATAAATTCATCCTTCTCGTACAGGTTCAAAAAAAACTCCTGCGAAAGATCGTGATGTATAGCTGAAGAAGTACGGTGATAGAAATCGAACGAAATGCCGAATTCTTCAAAACTCTTTTTGATCTGGCTATGATATTTATCGATGATGGCTTGTGGCGTGGTATCTTCTTTTTTGGCTTTTATAGTTATAGCTGCTCCATGCTCGTCGGAGCCGCAAATATAAACCACATCCTTTTTTTTGAGCCTCAGATACCTTACAAAAATATCCGCAGGCAAATAAGCACCGGCCAGGTGACCGATATGCAAGGGTCCGTTGGCATAAGGCAAAGCTGAAGTAATGGTATATCGTTTAAATTTATTAAGTTGTGACATTCAATATATATCCGTTTCTGCAAAGATACCTTTTTAGTGAGAGAGTCGGAAAGTCCGGAAGTCGGAAAGTCTGAAAGTTTATTTAATATTGATGATGCAAATTTCCACAGCAGCTTCTTTCGGACTTCCGGACGTTCCGACTTCCGGACTTCCTCCCTATTTAAAAAAAGGCGAGAAAATCGCCATTACATGCCCGGCAAAAAAGTTGCCTAAACCCATGGACGAC